>CAKZYI010000683.1 GCA_937884735.1 uncultured Pleurocapsa sp. | reverse complement strand
AGGAAATCTATTTTACAGGCATTAAGTGTAGCTGGTATTTAGAGAATTGGTATTAGATCGACTTCATGGAGAAAGAGGAAACGGTATCGATCGCATCGAACAACTTTTGAATCAACCAATGGCTGTAGTCGAACAACAATGGAAACAATGGCTTTTAGAAGATGCGCTCTATTTACCCAAAGTAGAAAGCTCTTTTATGGTGTGGGGTAAAAAAGCGAATCGTGTTAAAGCTTATTTAAATTACTATTGGCTTTGGAATCAAAATAAAAAAATGTGGATGAAATCTCCCAAACGCCATCGGGATTATATTATTCCTAGTTTGGCTCGAATTCTTCAGCTAGACAACAAATGAGGTTTAATTTAAAGCGATGCCTGACGGCTAGCTACGCAATCGCTATTTCCGAACTATTAATTTTTAACTCCACTGCATCGCCATATTTAATTTTTGGTATGGGATGAACAATAACTTCAATAATAGAGTCAGCCTGAAAGTGCCCGATTTTGGTTTCGGGATGGGGATAGTAAATTAAACCTTGATACTTAATTCTGTTAAAAACTACTTGGCAAGGAGAAAAAGAAAATGTTTCGGCGGGATAGTCGGGATGCCACTTAACTAGGGGAAAAGTATATTTGGGGTTGTAAACTTCAAATTTATGAGGCGTAATAGAGATATTTAAAGTACCCAAAAAATAGTTACTCAGATCTAAACCTAGTTTTTGGAAGTGGGGTAGCTGCATTTCAATTGTCCCCAAAGCATAAGGGCTATTTTTAGCTATTCCTGATGCTACTTGATGTCCTGGTTGAACGATTCCCGCGATTGTAATCGATTCTTGCTGCATTATAGAAAGTCTATATTCTAATCAAATCAAGGATGCCATTAAACCCATAAATTTCCGCTTGCGACCATGAATAGTAACTAAATTAGCACGATAATCCGACCATTCTCGTTTTCTTTCCGAAGCTAGAAAAGCGTTGCGAGCTTTTGCCAACCATTCAACCGCTTCATCATAATATTGTGCTTTCCCTGCATTAATAATTGCTTCGGCTCTTTTACAGGCGTTACTAATTGCCCAGTCAGGATTAGCTATAATCGCTGCATCCATAACTTTACGAACAAGATTATTGCCATAAAAACTAAAGTTATCTACCACTGCGATCGCTTTGTCTACCATTCCTTCATAGAGATAGATATTCACTTTGGCTTCTTCTGCACCCCAACTGTCGTAAGTTTCTAGAGTGACTAATAATTCTTGTTTGATATCTGTCCAATTTTCCCCTGCAAGTTTTTTTACTTCAAGATAATCAGCAAAATTAGGGCTAGCTTGAAAAGCTTTTACCTTAGAATCCCTTGCCGTAATTAGATTGTCTAATTCTAGAGCAATTTCACTAGTCCATTTAGCTAGTTCGTATTGAGATCTTCCTGGTAAATCTAAGCCTTGTTTTGCGATCGCCAGGGCTTCTATTTGAGCATTTTGTTGATTAACTAAGCACTGGGAAAATGCCAAGGCTTCTTCTTTAGTAGCCATGGATTTTCGTGCTGCTTGCATAGCTTCTGATATTCGATCTAAGCGCACCAACATAGTTAAATGTAGGATAACCTGCCCTTCTGCTTCAGCTAGATAAAGATATTCTTCAATACGCTCTTGTCTTTCTAAAATCTGTAGTCTAATCAATGCCAGATCGTCAGCATAATAAGGTGCTTCTCCCTCCCACGCACCAGAAGAAGTAATATTTCCCTGGAGTACTTTTTTAAGAGGTGGATAATCCCAACCTTGTTCTAAAGCTGCACCTACTAGATCGAAATATTCCCCCCAAGAATTGCGCCAAAATTCTAGATTTACCTGCAAGTCTACCTTTTCACCTTGTTCGAGATCCGCACTTAAAATTGTTTCACACCATACGTCGCTTAATTGACTTGCTACTTCGCCATTATCTACACCATATTCATCTACTACATCCCAATTTTCTACGCAGGAATCTGTGATAGCCGTCAACATTGCGATCGCATTTCCATAATCGCCCTGCTGAGTATACATCTGAGCGTCTTGAATCAAGCTATATATTTCTTCGCTAGCAATATCTTCTTCTCCACCATATTCAAAATGCCTTACGGAGTCTTCCAAGATATATCTAACTTGAGATCTAATAGCGTTAGAGTTGACAGTTACTTTTCTTGAAGATTTATTAGACTTAGTTTCCACCACTACAGGAGGAACAATGCGATCGGCAAAACGTTCTATATCATTGAGTAATTCAGGTCGATCGGCAACTAATTTCTGAATTAAGTTTTGGGTTTGAATTTCGTTGAGACGGTCTAATATCTGTTCTAAACTAGGACGAAATTGGATTTTATTTGGTTCGTGCAAACAGGTTAATAAGACTGCAACTATATGTTTACAATAGCCACCCCAATCATAAGGACAATTGCAGTTAGCGGAGATTAGTCCATCTTGTTCAAAACCTACTGTAACTTGATAAGGTCGAGCGTTGTTGCCCAAAACCTCGGCGGTAATTAATTCTTTTCGTTGATAAATTTGTCGAATACAGTCACGATCGTAATAATCCTTTCCCCGTCGCCATGATTTATCCGTAGCGTATTGACGAATCATTTCTTGGCTGAGTTGAGGAATAGACATTTATCTAGAACCCTGTCTTTTTTTTCATATTACTTTTAAAATAGCGATCGCTTTCATTAAGTTTTTAGGACTAAATAAATCTCTTTTGAGGGGGTGTTTTATGATCAATAGACAATTGTCCCCTAATCTAAATTGATGACCACAGCTCCTTCTCCACAAGCCTCGGAAATAAAAAATATATTCGATCGCATTGCCCCTATTTACGACGAATTGAACGATCGCTTGAGTTTTGGACAGCATCGCATTTGGAAGAAAATGGCGGTCAAATGGAGTGAAGCTAAAGAAGGGGATAGTGCTTTAGATATTTGCTGTGGTAGCGGAGATTTAGCTTTATTACTCGCCAAAAGAGTAGGTAATATGGGGAAAGTAACAGGAATAGATTTTGCTTGCGAACAATTAGAAATTGCGCGATCGCGGCAGAGAGTAAAATGTCCTAATATATCAATAGAATGGCTAGAAGGAGATGCGTTAGCGTTACCATTTGAAGACAATCAGTTTGACTGTGCCACTATGGGTTACGGGTTACGTAATGTAACAAATATTCCCCTTTCTATGAAAGAGTTGCACCGTGTTCTCAAGCCCAAAGCAAAAGCAGCCATACTAGACTTTCATCGCCCTAGCCAAGAGTATATGCAGGCTTTTCAGCAATGGTATTTAGCAAATATTGTTGTTCCCACTGCCGAAGATATGGGCATGAAGGAAGAATATGCCTATATTAATCCCAGTGTCGAAAGATTTCCTACGGGTAAAGAACAGGTTAAACTGGCACAAGCAGCAGGTTTTAATCAGACTACTCACTATCCTTTGATGGGTGAAATGATGGGGATATTGGTGTTAACTAAATAAAATAGAGTATAAGATTAATTTTCTGCTGTCCTTATTTTTATTGTCGATTCAACATACTGCTTTGGCACTAACGAATCTCTGGATATTTTTTGTCCCACCTATAGCGGGAAGCATCATCGGCTATTTCACCAACGATATAGCTATCAAGATGCTATTTCGCCCCTACAAGCCCATTTATATTGGTAAGCGTAAATTACCTTTTACCCCAGGCTTGATTCCCAGCAATCAAGAGCGTCTAGCCCAAAAGGTATCGGATACCATTATGGGTTCGTTACTTACCCCTGGCGAGCTACAAAAGCTAGCTCAGAGGCTTCTGGCAATCGAACGAATTGAAAGCGCGATTTCTTGGCTGATTAAGTTAGCTTTGGATCAGCTAAAGTCTGATCGCGAACAAAAAACAGCTAAAATTCTCGGAAATATTTTGCGAGACTTGTTTAGTCAGTCTTTGCCCAGGTTGCTTAAGGTATTAGCCAGAAAGGATGATTTTTTAGAAGCTCAATTAAATCAAATTTTCGACCAAATTCTGCTGAACTTTAAGCTTAAAGATGCTCAAGGTAAGAAATTTGCTGACTGGCTCTTGGGCGCAGTAATTCCTCCTGATACTTTACGTAGGGCAATTGTTGATTTTTTAAGCGATCGCAATATTCAAATTATTGATGAAGGTTTCCGCGAGAAAACTAGCGGTACTTATTGGGTAGTGGCAAATTTGTTTGGTTTGCGCAATAGTTTAATTAGGCTGCGCTCTTTTTGTATTGATGAACCAGAAATAACTAATGCCAGACTACAAGAATTAACTTATTCTCTTCAAATTCGCGATCGCATCAAAAACTGGCTAACCAATCTTTCTTTACAAAATTTACCTGTTTCTACTGTCAGACAGTTACGTAAAACAGTGCGCGAAGCGGTACGTAATTATATTAAAGAAGAAGGAGGAGACGTAATTACTAGGTTAGGAGAATCGGTGGAGTGGGAAAACCTAGCAAGTCTAATCTTAAAACGTCTACAGTCTTCTCCGACAATTAATGATTCTTTAGAAGTAGTTAGTCAAGAGTTGGCTTTAGTTTTGGACCGCTATTTAGAAAGGGATTTGGAGAAATTAGTAGCTCAAGCTATTCCTATCTTATCTATCGATCAGGTAATTATCGATCGAGTTAATGCGACTTCTCCTGAAGAATTGGAAAATGCTGTTCAAGGAATAGTTAAAAATGAACTTCAGGCAATTGTTAATTTAGGTGGAATATTAGGTTTTATTGTTGGTTTGTTGCAGGTAGTTATCTTATTTTTTAATTAATTTTGTTCAATATAAAAAGAAATTTAAATGGGAATTGATTATGCTTTAGCTTGTGCTGATTGTTTAGAATTTATAGACCTTCACAAGTGGTCTATTATTGAATATCCGTTTCTACAAACTCAGAAAATTCCTAGTTTATCCAATCAGGTTCTTTTTCCTGTTTCTAGCAAACAGTTAGAGGAAGCGTTAGATAACTTTGTGCCATATCAGCCTTACATTGAGGCATTATTACCTCCTGTTCGTAGTTTTATAAAGCTTCATCAAAATCATTTTCTATTCCTTACTTGCGATACTGGAGAACGCCCTTGGGATTTTGGAGAACCTAGATATCTTGAATGGAAAGAAATTCAAGCTCATTTTAATTACAGCGGTCAATTTTTACCCAAAAACTTAATTCAAGATTTCGGTTTTACTAGTTGGTCAGAAGTTCTGGAATATTACTCTCAGCATCTATCTTGGTTTTTACACGAACAAATGAAAGATGAAAGGGAAGCATTAAGACAAGCATTTGAACGAGAATTATTAACTTAATTCTATTTCGAGTTAGCTTTTTAATTAAAATATCAAGTCATTACTTCAAACTTTCTTAAACAATAAATAGTTTCTTTAGATATTTTTGTTGGATGTAGTTTTAATACTCTTCAATCCTTTCTCCAATTTATAAGGTTAAGTTCTTTTATTTGTTTAAAATGTTTGGTGTTGCTTGTGATGACTGTTAAGTCAAAAAATAAAGCAGTGGAAGCAATAAGCACGTCGGGAATCCCGATAGGAGTACCAGCCAGTCTTAAATTATTTCTGACATAACCTGCTGTATGGGCTATTGAAGAATCAAACGGTAAATCATTAGTAAGAGTATAAATTTCATGTAATTGCTTCGCGTACTTTTTTTTTAGGCTAGGCTTTTTTTGAAGACCATAAGCTATTTCCCACTTAGTAATACTTGATATAGCTAGATCGTCAGGAGAATTATAGTGGAGGTTTTTAATTACAGATTTATCTCCTTTGAGATAATCAGAAAGAGTATTCGTGTCTAAAAGATATTTCAAAATGAAAAGTCCCCCCAATCTTGGCTTTCTCTGTCTAACTCTAAACCTGGTTCTCCCTTCCAGTTAAGAACTTCGTCACTCCATTGTGATTTAGGTTTATTTCTTTCGAGCATTTCTTCTATGGCGCGAACTATTATTTTGTTTCTGCTTATTTTTTCTTTATTTTGAGAGATGTACGCGTCAAGTCTTTTGGCTACGTCATCTGGTAAATGTAAAGACGTGTTCATAAAGAGTGTCTTTAGCTTAGTGTTTATTTATTTTTTCAGCATACCATAATATACCATGACATACCATGACATACCAGAACAAAAGCTTGCTACTCAATATTTATTAAGATAGATTTCTCCAATTTCCAATTGTTTTAATTAATAACGATAAATTTAATTTTATATAGATGCACAATTGTCATCTGGAAAGATTCCTGACCAATTTTGACAAGAGCAAAACACGATAGATAAATTAAGCAAGCTTTTAAATTTTTTCAGTTGAGGCTTTTAGACTAGAGCTTAAGATAAGAAAAGATAATTCATATCAGGTACTGAAATATGAATCTTGCTGACACATTAGCTTTTCTACAGCAAAAAACCTGCTTGGGTAATTTATCAACAGAAATATTAAATGCGATCGCATCTGCGTTATCGGAAAAAACTATTGCAGCAAACAAAACTATTATTACTGAAGATGATAAACCAGATAGTTTATATGTTATTCAATCAGGTAAGTTGTCTTGTGATAGTAAATCTCAGTCTAGTCAAAGTAGCTTACTTTCTGGGACGGTACTAAATTTATATGCTTTATTACTAGACAAACAGGCTCAATATACGGTTAAGACTATTACTGAAACAAAGCTATGGTTTGTTGATAGTTTTAAAGTCAAAGAGTTACTTAAGCAATATCCAGAAATAGCTCAATCTTTTGCTCAAGAATTAGCAGACGAAGTTAAAGAATTGTCAGATAAATTAGAGTTTGAACAAGAAAGGCAAACAATTCTTAGACCATATTTGGTTAGTAAAGCAAAACGAGGAGTAATTGGAAAAAGTCGCTACGCAACAAGATTGCGATCGCAAGTAAAACAGGCTTCCACTACTAGAGAATCGGTCTTATTATTTGGCGAACCAGGATTGGAAAAAGATAACCTGGCTGCATTAATTCATTTTGGCTCGGCATATCGTCGGCAACCAATTATTCAAGTAGACTGCGCTAAATTACAAACAAGTGGGGCAGAATTGTTTGGTCGTAGCGGTGGCAAACCTGGATTAATTGCTAGCTTGGGGGAAGGCACTTTAGTTTTAAATAATATTCATCTATTGCCCACAGAATTGATAGATGCGATCGCAACTTTAATTAAAACAAATAAATATACTCCTGTAATGCGTCCTGGGGGAAAAGTACCCAAAACTAAAATATCTGAAGCCAGAATTATTGCCATTTCTGAGCAAACTAATCCTGCGATCGATTGTGTCGTAGAGAATTTAATTAAAGTTCCTCCTTTGAGAGTTAGAAAAGCCGATATAGATGAGCAAATTAACTATTATTTAAATCTAATTGGACGTAACAAATGTCTCCAGAAAACTAACATTACTCCTGAAGCAATTAGAAATCTTCAGTCTTATGATTTTCCTAATAACCTAAGAGAATTAGAAAGTATTGTCGAACGAGCTTTAACTCAGCTACAGGGATGTGATGATATTACAGAAGAGGTGGTTTGGCAGGGTCAAAGTAAAAAGAAACAGTATCGTTTAAATTTATTAAATAAATATCCCCGACTGCGCTATTTTCTACGGAGTGACTGGTTTCCTGACAAGATAAATTATGGTTTTACCCTGACATTTTTTGCTTTTATAGTTTTTGTTCTATTTATTGCGCCCCAAACCCGCGAATCAAACTTTGCACTCAATTTATTTTGGGCTTGGTGGTGGCCTGCAATTCTAATTTCCTTTCCTTTTGTGGGTCGATTGTGGTGTGCAGTATGTCCTTTTATGATTTATGGCGAAATTACCCAAAAACTATCTCTAATTTTATTTCCCAGACAGCTTAAAAGATGGCCAAGAAACTCTGCTGAGCATTGGGGAGGTTGGTTTTTATTTGGTTTATTTGCCCTAATTCTCTTGTGGGAGGAGTTGTGGAATTTGGAAAATACCGCTTATCTTTCTGCTTGCTTGCTATTATTAATCACTGCGGGAGCAATGATATTTTCTGCTATTTTTGAGCGTCGTTTTTGGTGTCGCTATCTATGTCCCATTGGTGGAATGAATGGTCTGTTTGCCAAACTTTCGATGACCGAATTGCGAGCGCAACAAGGTACATGTTCGGCAGAATGCACTACCTATCAATGTTATAAGGGTGGCATAGCCAAAGGAGAAGGACAAGAAACCAACGGATGTCCTCTTTATTCTCACCCCGCACAGCTAACAGAAAACCGTGACTGTATATTGTGCATGACTTGTTTGAAAGCCTGTCCCCATAGATCTGTAGAATTCAATCTGCGTCCACCAGGAATTGAACTATGGACAACTCATACTCCCCGCAATTATGAAGTGGCTCTACTATTTTTATTGTTAGATGTTGTCTTTCTTCATCGCTTGCCAGAAATAGCAACTAAGCTGAGTTCAAACTTACATTTAGATCGATTTAGCAATCATGCCTTAGTATCTATTATCGTCCTCATCTTGCCGACGGTAATTCCCTTTTTAGCCCAAAATGCGATCGCATTTATTAGCAAACTAAACAATAAATACAAACCCCGCAAGTTTATTGAATTAGCCTATGGATATTTACCTCTGGTATTAGCGGGTAACTTAGCCCACTATCTCCGTTTGGGTTTAGGGGAAGGAGGAAAAATACTACCCGTCACAATGGCGACTTTTGGTTTAGATGGTGCAAGTTTGCCTATCTTAGTTGCCCATCCAGCAGTGATTGCCTTTTTGCAGGGTGCAACTTTAATAGCGGGGATGTTGCTATCTATTCTCTTAACTCAAAAGATTGCTCGTCAGCCATTCAAATATCTTTTACCCCAGCATTTCGCTATTACTACTTTAGTAGCATTGATGTGGCAAGTTATTGTAGGCTTTTAATACAAACCTATTGTTCGAGAAATATCTAATGACTTTAAATAGCTCATCTCCCTCATTAACTTCCGATGTTGCAATTGACTTTGACGCTTCAAATTTAGCAGCGGGAAATATTATTACAGATCAATATGATGGCGTTGAAATCTCAACCTCATCTGAATTTGGCGTTATGCTATTTGACACGGGCAATGTTACAGGTGAAGACTTTGACCTTGGCAGTGATGACTTAGGTAATGTCTTAATTATTTCAGAAGATGGAGATAGTTTAGATCCTGATGACAATGCAGCAGGAGGAATTATCAGTTTTAATTTTGATGATTTAGTTACGGTTAATAATATTGGGCTACTTGATATTGATGAGTCGGGTAGCTCGATCGCATTCTATGATCAAGACTCCAACCTAATTGAAACAGTAGAAATTGCCAACTTAGGTGAAAATAGTTTCCAAGAGATTGATTTTAATATTGAAAATGTTGCTAGTGTGGATATCGATCTGGCTGGTAGCGGTGCAGTAACAGGGATTGATTTTTCTACTGCTCAAGCCGATTCTTTCAGTAATATATATGTTTTTGGCGATAGCCTGGTAGATACAGGTAATCTATTTAATGCCAGCAGTGCTGCTGGTATTCCCGTTATTCCTCCTAGTCCACCTTTCTTTGAAGGACGTTTTTCTAATGGTAAAATTTGGATTGATAATCTAGCAGAAGGTTTAAATCTAGAATTAACCCCTGCTACGGAATTGTCCTTTGTTAGTCCAGATTCAGACATTCTTAGTCCCCTTACTATTATTGATGGAAATCCCGTTATTAGTCCTTTTTTCAATGGTAATACCACCAATCAAAGCGTAAACTTTAGCTATGGTTTAGCAACCACTGGTGCCAGCGGAGCGGGAGAATTAGGTAGCTTTGTTCCAGGAGTAGAAACTCAGGTTGAATTTTTCGTTGCAGATCATTTACAGGCTAATCAAGCAGCGGATGAAGATGCTCTTTATGTTTTTTGGGCGGGAAGCAATGATTACTTTGATGGAAATATAGATCCTCAACAGGTAGTTGACAATATTGAGAGCGAAATAGGGTCGCTTTACGATATAGGGGCGCGCGATTTTCTAGTACTTAATCTGCCAGATTTGGGATTACTACCCGAAGCCAACAATCCCAACCTACCTGCATCTCCAGAGCAATTGTCACAGTTATCGGACACTCACAATTTACTGTTAGATTCTACTATAGATGAGTTAGAAGATTCTTTGACTGGTGCTAATATAACCCTTTTGGGCGTAGGTAGTTTATTTGATGATGTTGTGGCTAACCCAGAGGAATTTGGTTTAACTAACGTCACAGATTCTTTCTTAGATCCTCTAACATTTACTCCCACTGCGGGTGCTAATCCTGAAGAATTCTTCTTCTTCGATACCCTGCACCCGACAGCCGTAGGGCATTCTATTGTTAGTGATTTTGCCTTGGAGACATTAGCTGTTGAAGCCGAAATCTAGGACAATGAATGATCGATTATCTAGATTATCTACTGATAAAGATATACTGATTTCCTAGCTCTAATTTTCAAATAACTGGATTAATGCCACTACGTCCGATATATCTCGATGCTCATGCCACAACGCCAGTCGATCCCAGAGTGTTGGAAGTCATGCTGCCTTACTTTACCGAACACTTTGGCAACCCTTCTACTAATACTCATCTGTATGGCTGGGAAGCTAATGCAGCAGTCAAAAATGCCAGGGAAGCGATCGCAAATATTATAAATGCTAGTCCAGAAGAGATAGTATTTACTAGTGGTGCAACAGAAGCGAACAACCTGGCTATAAAAGGCGTAGCAGAGGCTTATTTCAATAAAGGAAAACATATTATCACTGTTGCAACAGAGCATCGAGCAGTATTAGATCCTTGCAAGTATTTGGAAACTTTGGGTTTTGAAGTTACCTATTTGCCAGTGAAATCAGATGGATTATTAGATATAAATCAATTAACCGCAGCTATCCGCGAAGACACTATTTTAGTTTCGGTGATGGCTGCTAATAATGAAATTGGCGTGCTGCAACCTTTAAAAGAAATTGGCAATATTTGCCATAATCAAGGAGTATTGTTCCATACTGATGCTGCCCAAGCGATCGCAAAAATACCTTTTGATGTGGCAGCAATGAACATAGATTTGATGTCTTTAACGGCACACAAAATATATGGACCTAAAGGCATTGGCGCATTATATGTCCGTCGTCGCAATCCTAGAGTTAAAATTGCTTCTCAACTGCAAGGAGGCGGACAAGAAAGAGGAAGAAGATCAGGGACTTTATACACGCCTCAAATAGTTGGTTTTGCTGAAGCCTTAAAACTCGGCGTAGGGGCAATGGAAAGCGAATCAAAACGTTTATTTAAATTAAAAAAACAACTTTGGTCGATGTTTAAATCTGTTGAAGGAGTTTATCTCAATGGAAATTTAAACAATAGTCTCCCAGGCAATCTCAATATTAGTATTGAAGGAGTTGATGGCTCGGCATTGTTATTAGGCTTGCAGTCTGTGGTAGCCCTATCATCAGGATCTGCTTGTTCTTCAACTTCTACTGCACCTTCCCACGTGTTAACGGCTTTAGGTAGAGATAAAAAGCTGGCTCATGCCTCTCTACGCTTTGGTATTGGTAGATTTAATACTCCAGAAGAAATTAAAACAGTAGGTGAAAATGCGATCGCAGTTATTCAGCCTTTGCGTCAAGCTAATAATTATTAGTTTATGTTGTAGGTAGTCGAGTTTTGGGTTTATGTTTAGGATCTAGAAAATGAAACTCTCTCAGGTTAAATCGTTTGTAGCAGTAGCCAGATACGGTAAATTTAGTCAAGCAGCGATAGAATTAAATCTAACTCAGCCTACTGTAAGTCATGCGATCGCAACATTAGAAGATGACTTGGGAGTACAACTGCTATTTAGGAGTAAAAAAGGTGTCACCCTTACCCCCGCAGGAGAAAGTATTTTAGTCCACTGCGATCGCTTATTGCAGTCAATGGAAGACATTAAGCAAGCGGCCAATCGTTTTAAAAGCTTAGATGTAGGCAAAGTTAATGTATCGGCATTTCGTGGTGCAGCAGCACAGCTATTGCCCAAAATTAGAGCCGAGTTTAAGACAAAGTATCCTCAGATTGAAATTAAAATTACCGAAGAAAAAGACTGTCCTCAAGTAGAGCAAATGGTTTATGAAGGTAAGGCAGATATTGGTTTTACCATCCTACCTACTACTAAAGATCTCGACACGATTGAGGTATTACGAGATAACTATATTGTGCTATTACCACCTAATATAGATTTATTTATTTCTAATAGCTCAATTACTTGGCAACAACTACTATCTCTGCCTATAATTTCTTATCCCAATCAAAATACCTGCTTTAAACAAATTCAAAATTATTTTGCTGAAGCAGAACATCATTTCCAACCAGCCGAACAAGTAAGGGAAAGCGATACTATCGTTAATTTAGTTGCAGCAGGATCGGGGGCTGCTATTTTACCTCAATTGTCAGTATTTCACGTCCCTGATGGAGTAACTGCCTGTCAGTTGCCCAAACCCCTACAGCGTATAGTAGTAGCTGCAACTCCTAAAGATAAAGATTTATCCCATGCAGTCTGGGCGTTCATTGATTTTTTAAAACAGACCTATGATTAATGATTAATGATTACTGATTACTGATTACTGATTACTGATTATGTAAGCAGCTTTTAGTTATAGGTTATAGGTACGTTACGCGAAGCGTAACAAGCGCAGTATGACAGCACATATGCGCTATTGTCTGCAAAGCAGACTGGAGAAGCTTTGCTTCTCGTCTTCGGCGAAGCCGTGTGGTTATAGGTTATAGGTTAAAAAAGTTATACCTTAGTTTCTTCCAAAATTAACTTAGAACGCTTGACATCTTCTGGTATCGAAACAGGATAGTCTCCTGTGAAGCAGGCAGAACAAAAATGATTGGTATTTTCTTGAGTTGCTTCTAGCATACCTCCCCAGGTCAAATAAGCTAGTGTATCTACGCCGATTCTCTTTTCAATTTCTTTAACTGACTTGGTTGCGGCAATCAACTGATCTTGATTATCGGTATCGATACCATAAAAACAAGGATGGGTCACAGGAGGAGAAGAAATTCTCATGTGTACTTCTGTTGCACCAGCATCGCGCAAAGTTTTAACAATTTTCTTGCTAGTTGTTCCCCGCACAATAGAGTCATCAACAATGATAATTCGTTTACCCTGCAAAGCATCTTTAAGAGTATTCAACTTCATGCGGATACCAGCTTCGCGCATACTTTGAGTTGGCTGAATAAAAGTACGTCCTACATAGCGATTTTTAATCAATCCTTCACCATAAGAAAGACCAGATTCGCGAGAAAAACCAATTGCCGCAGGAATACCAGAATCAGGAACACCTATAACCAAATCAGCATCAACGAAAGATTCCCTAGCCAACTGTCTCCCTAGGCGTATGCGATAGCTATATAAAGTTTCTTCATGCATGACGCTATCAGGACGAGCAAAATAAATCATTTCAAAGACACAAAGCTTTTTCTCTGCTTGGTCTGCCCAGTTAACCGAAGTTATCCCAGAATCGTCTATCCAAACTAGTTCCCCTGGATTAACATCCCTCACATACTCTGCACCAATAATGTCTAGACCACAGGTTTCTGAAGACAAAACATAACGATCGCAAGGTCTACTCGAAGGGTTATCGCCTGTTTCAGATTCTCCTGGTAAAATTCCAATTACCAAGGGACGAATACCGTTGGGATCTCTTGCACCCATTAGTCCATCTGGAGTAGCAATAGTTAAGCTGTAAGCACCCGTACACAGCTTGAAAGCACTTTTTGCACCTTCAATCCAATCCTTACCCCTGTTAACTTCATCAGTGATGGTTAGAGCGATCATTTCTGAGTCGGTGGAGGTAACAAAATTCGCTTTTCTAGCGGTCAAATGCTGCCTCAACTCCACCGCATTTACTAAGTTCCCATTATGCGCCAGAGCTAATTTACCTAGCCTAGTATCTGTAACAAATGGTTGTGCATTCTCTTTAAGGCTAGAGCCTGTAGTAGAGTAGCGAGTATGACCTACGGCAATTTCTCCTGGTAGCTGCTCTAAAATCTCTTCATTGAACACCTGGGATACTAGCCCCATGTCTTTATGACAGTAGACTTGACCCTGTTTTAAAGTAGCTATTCCTGCCGATTCTTGCCCCCGATGTTGCAGAGCATACAGACCGAAGTAAGTAAGTTTGGCTACCTCCCACGTTCTTTCTGGAGCATATACCCCAAAAACACCACAGGCTTCTTCTGGTTTATCACCACCTTGATTGTTCATCAGAAAATCCTCGGTATAATTGAGAGGCTGTTGTGGCATCATACTATTGGCTTGCTCCTACCTTGCGGTAATAACTATTTAAAACTGGTGTTAGCACTTTTGACATGTTTAGACTAACTGGTTACGCTCGGTTAAATTGTTAAATGCTTAACTAAATCTTTTAAAGCGATCGCATTTCTAGCAGACCGCAACTAGTAACTTTGCTTACAAAACTAATTTGATAGCCTTTTTTCTATTGCCTGACTCCAGGTAGCTCCTAGCTCCCCAATCTTAACATTAATTAAAGAAAGATTATCGCCAGTTAAAATATTCAAATCTGATTCTGGTTCGCCAACTGTGCCGATTTTGCTCCAGTATTGCGGCAAATTGTTTTGCAAATAGGTTTCCCAATCATTTGCTATTTCTGGCTTAACTGATACTACAATTTGACCAGCTACTTCACCGAATAATACTTCATCTAAACGTTGAGAATCAGATACGGGAATATTGATTGTAGCTCCAAAATTATTGCCAATACAAGATTCTGCGATCGCAACAGCCAGTCCTCCTTCTGCCAAATCATGTGCCGAGTGAATCCATTGTGACCTAATACCATAACGACACACTGCTTGAACATTTCTTTCCAATTCAAAATCCACTGCGGGAGGTTTTCCCCCTACGGTGTCGTGAATAGCTGCTAAATATTCCGACGCACCAAGAGTGAGTTGAGCATTACCAAGCACATAGATAATATCTCCTTCATTCGTCCTAGACTGCCCGCAGATTTTCGTAATATCAGGAACTAAGCCGACCATGCCAATTACGGGAGTAGGATAGATTGGCTGCGGATTTCCTTGGGAATCTAAAGTCTCGTTATACAGAGATACATTTCCGCCAGTTACAGGAGTAGACATTTCGCGACAGGCATCTGCCACGCCCAAACAAGCATTTGCTAGTTGCCAGTAGCCTACGGGTTTTTCTGGACTGCCAAAATTGAGGTTATCTGTCACTGCGATTGGTTCGGCTCCTACACAGCTTAGGTTTCGGGCTGCTTCAGCTACAGCAGCTTTTGCGCCTTCGTAGGGATCGAGATATACATAACGGGGGTTACAGTCCGTGGTGGCGGCAACTCCCGTAGTGCAATCTTCAGGTTTGACATTGAGGGGACGAACTCTAATTACCGCTGCGTCTGCCCCACCAGGCAATAAAACAGTGTTGTTTTGTACTTGATGGTCGTATTGGCTGTAGACCCATTTTTTAGAAGCAATGGTGGGGGTATCCAAAAGCTGAAGCAAAATTTCATTCCAGGTTTTATACACGCCCTGTACATCTATACCCTGATAATCGCATCCAGGCAAATTATCCACTGTCCATTTGGCTGCTTCCTTGGCATATGCTGGAGGCTCTTTTAATAGTTCTCGTTTGTAAATCGGTGTATCGTCTGCCAAAGCTGTAGCGGTAACTTCTGCTGCAATATTTCCCTCAAACAAAATTCTTACTACAGGTTTTTCAATTACCGAACCTGCAACTACTGCATTAAGTCCCCAACGCTGGAAAATATCAATTAATTCTTGTTCTCTACCCCCCTCAGCAACAAATAACATCCTTTCTTGAGATTCGGAGAGCAAGTACTCATAGGGAGTCATGCCTGTTTCCCTAGCGGGTATCTTATCCAAATCTAATTCAATACCAACACCGCCTTTATCTGCCATCTCAGAAGTAGAACAGGTTAAGCCCGCTGCTCCCATATCTTGGGCTGCTATTACCGCCCCTGTCTTAAAAGCCTCTAAGCAAGCTTCAACTAAAGACTTTTCTAAAAATGGATCTCCTACCTGTACCGCAGGGCGGTCGTCCATAGAATCATCGGTCAATTCTGAACTAGCAAAACTAGCTCCCCCCATGCCGTCTCTACCAGTAGTTGAACCAACATAAAGTACTGGATTACCGATACCCGATGCGCCAGATTTTACAATTTCGTCTGTTTCCATTAATCCTAATGCCATCGCATTGACCAAAGGATTTCCTGTATAAGCTTTGTCAAAATATATTTCTCCTGCTACGGTAGGTACGCCAATACAGTTGCCATAGTGACTTATACCTTCAACCACGCCTTGAAATATACGTTTTGTACGAGGGTCTTCTAAATTTCCAAAACGAAGAGAATTAAGAATGGCAATTGGACGCGCACCCATAGTAAATATATCTCTTAGAATTCCCCCCACTCCTGTAGCTGCCCCTTGAAATGGCTCGACTGCCGAAGGATGGTTATGAGATTCAATTTTAAATGCTAGTTGCAAACCGTTGCCTAGATCTACTACCCCTGCATTCTCTCCTGGCCCTACCAAAACCCTTTCTCCCGTGGTGGGAAACTGGCTTAAAAGGGGTCGAGAATTTTTATAACAACAGTGCTCTGACCACATGACACCAAACATACCCAATTCTGCTTTATTGGGATGACGACCTAATCTATTGACAATTTCTTGGTATTCTTCTGGCTTAATACCTTCAGCAGCGATTTCTTCTGTACTAAAAGGGGTGGCTCCAATCTCAGACATAAGTAACTTGCACACTAATTACACAAAACTAATTGTATCTATATCTGGGTGCGCTCAAAGATGTATTTTTCTAGAACTTGAATTATGTATCTTTGATTTTTATTGGTGCAGTGTATTTTATAGACATTTTTTTACTGGTGAATAGTTATTTTAAGTTCATTATTAGTATTGTGTAAGGTTTATAAATAGTAGAAATCTTATTTATTTATCAAACCAAGCCAAAATACTGACTAAACCAGCATTTTTCAGCTATTTAAACTCATAATTGTACATTTAATATTTTTTTAGGGAACAATAAATATATGTTCTTTGGAGGGTGATATTAATCATGAAAAATAACCAGTCAATTAATCTGGAAAATAACAATAATACTATTACTAAATCCCATCTTCATCCTCGACCCAAATATTATGATTTCTCTTATAAAAAACCCTTTCCTTCACAAAAAAATATCGACGAATTGCTAAAAGAAGGATATGTAGGAGTAGATATAAAATTAGTCAATGATAATGCTTTTGCTGCTGTAGCTTATAAATTTAAAGATAAAATTAGATGGACAATTAGTAATCAACTAGAAGAACGAGTTTGGTTGATGACTAAAGATCGAGAAGCTTTGGGAAGGCTATCAGATTTCATGCTAGAAAAATTTAGCTGGTGTCCGATGATTTATCGCACAAAGCCTCAAGAAAAATTTATTTTTACGCCAAAAAACAATACAGAACAAGCTGCTATAGAGGCAACAATTTCGGGAGAATATGGTTGGCAAGGATCGTTATATTCTTTAGAATTATGTGAATATAATGAGAATGAAGCGGGATTTATTTTTGCCACCAAACCCTTAGATTCACATCAACAAGAATGGCTATTAGTAAAGCTTAACTTTAGAGACTACACGGGTTCTTGGAGTCATCATGATAGCTCCATAGAGCATGTTTATTATATTTGGAAAGAAAACATACAGTTGTCAGAACCAAATTATAATCCTACTTCTGATGAAATATTAGATGCGATCAAAGAATAAAAAGTATAAGGATTCAATATATAAAAATTAAAATAATCAATAATATTATTCAATATTTTAAAATACTTTGTGATAAACAAATCACTTAAGAAAATCAAAATATAATTTCTATAACTCCATAATTAATAAGTGATAAGTTGCAAATATTAACCTGTATTACGCATACCCGCAGCGATACCGTTGATAGTCAACATAGCTCCTCGTAATAACTCTTCTTTACTAAAGCGAAAGTGAAGTACTTGAGACTTATTGTGTTGGCGCAAACGTTTAATCAAAGCCACCTGCAAGAAACCCAAAGGAACTATGGTTCCATTCCTTAACTGTACAGATCTTTGTAGCTCAGGGTCTCCATCTAAAAGTTTGTTTTGACCGTTGATTTTGAGAATTAATTCCTTGGTTAAATAATACTCTTGAGAAATTTGAGAAAATAGCTTTTGGAAACGTTCTAAATCTTCTGGTTGAGATAGCTCATTAACATAATGTTCGGCTATTTGTAGATCGACTTTAGCCAGGGTCATTTCCACTTTAGAAATGACAACTCTAAAAAACGGCCACTTGACATAAAAATATTGCAGTAAATTTAAATTTTTCTCAGGCTCTTGCTCTAAAAACCCCTGTAGTGCCGAACCAACACCATACCAAGCGGGTAAGAGGAAACGACTTTGCGTCCAGCTAAATACCCAAGGAATCGCTCGCAAACTGCTCATGTCTTTCTTTTTCCCCGCTGCACCCTTTCCAGGACGTTTGGAGGGGCGAGAACCTATTTGCAGTTGACTAATAACATCGACTGGAGTTACCGAATGAAAGAAATCAACAAAGTCTGGCTGCTCGTAAATTAGAGCCTTATATACCATACGCGATCGCGCTGATAATTCTTCCATGATTTGATTCCAAGGCTCAACGCGATCAAATCCACTACCTAGCAAACTAGACTGAATTACAGCCGTAGTCATAGTTTCTAAATGATACAGAGCCAATTCAGGTAAGGAGTATTTAGACGCTAAAACTTCTCCCTGCTCGGTAATTTTGATTCTGCCTTTAATTGTATCTGTTGGCTGGGCTAAAATCGCCGAGTATGCAGGACCTCCACCACGACCAACTGAACCACCGCGACCATGGAAAATACGCAAAGATATGCCAAATTCTGATGCCACCTTTTGTAATGCTCGTTGAGCCTTGTGGATCTCCCAGTTACTGCTCAAGAAGCCTGAGTCTTTGTTACTATCGGAGTAACCTAACATAACTTCTTGAAGATCGCTAGGTTTTAGCGGCAGAGAACTATCATCTACTAGGGCATTTTTATCTTGATTTGCCGATACATAACGATATCCTCCTGCTAAAGCTGCACGATAAAGAGGAAGTTCAAACAGCTCTTTCATGACTGCTGGAGCGCGTTTGAGATCTTCTACCGTTTCAAATAAAGGCACTATTCTAACGGTAGTTTGACATGATGCGGGGTCGTATAGTCCTGCTTCTTGAGAGAGCAATAAAACTTCCAACACATCACTGACAAAATTAGTCATGCTGATAATGTATGTCTGGCAGATACCCTGCCCAAATTCTTGCTGTAACAAACGCAACATCCTGAAAGTTTCAATCGTTTCGCAAGCCGTTTCTGAAAAAGGCATTTCCGCAGGAATGAGGGGTCTGCGAGTTTTCTATTCTTGAATTAGCCAGGCTGTTTTTTCTTCCTCTGTTAATTCGTCGTAGGGCTTGGGTAAAACTTGTAAGTAAGCAGTAATTTCGGCGATCGCATCGCTATGACGAGAAGAGTCTTGACGAAAATCTAGCTCTACCAAAGTAAAGCCATATACTTCTGCCTGACAAATCAAGTTGTCTAATTCTCGACAGTGCAGGCTAGTAGCAGCCAAACTACTCTGCATAAGCTTCAGTTCGGCAATAAATTCTGCTCCCGAAGCATAAATATTGTCAGTATTAATTTCTGATATTGCTTGTCTCCCAGCAACTGAGGATAAGGCATGATTGCGCTCTAGAGTATTTTCTAACCGTTGAGCAATATAAGCTAATTTGAGCCTATAAGGCTCTTGACGATAGCGAATCGCCAGTTGCTCATAGATTCCTGGCATTTGTTGCTGATCCTGCTCTAAAGAATCTAATAGCTCTTGTCGCACATCGCTCCAATGCAAGGAAAGACTCAGTAATTCCCGCAGTTGATCGATGGATTTGAGATATTTTTCAATGACAATACTTCTTTGATAGCAGGCAGTTTCCCAGGTTACTTGAGGCGTTACAAAAGGGTTGCCATCGCGATCTGAACCAACCCAAGAACCAAAGTAGCAAAAGTTATGAGTAGGTGCTACTAAACCAGGGAAAGAGGCATTTAAAGACTGTTTTAAACGGGTAGCTAGTTGAGGAATAACATCAAACAATACTTCTTGAAAATAGTGAAGTGAATAATCTACTTCATCTAATACTTTGGGTTTAAACTGATGTAGCTCGTCGGTACGCCACCAAAGTCTAATTTCTTCGGTTAGCTGGCTTGTCGCCTCATTAGCCTCCCAAGATTCAGGAAGACCAATTTCTCGCATCACTTCTTCTGCTTGGTCTAGCTGTTCCAAAATGTGGGAGATACGACGCTGTTTTTTTCTAATTGTATGGCGTACTATCTCTGTGGGGTGGGCTGTGATTACTAATCGGATATCTAGCTGATCCAACAGTCTTTGCAGCATCAAAGGAGGCATGTTAATCTCCTGTAGGTAAGGAAAGAGCCAATGGAATAAACCCGCTTTGTTATCGCTAGAAATACTGGGTTCTATCCAATTTCCTTCTAACTGCTCTAGTTGAGGATTTATTGCTTTTCCTTGATCCGCCCTGATTAGAGAACTAGCTCCATTTTTAGTAGCAGGTGGCGAAACAGGGGCAATATTGGTGACGCGACGAGAAAGTTTTTGCTCTCTGCTTTCGTAATGTTGTTCGACTATATTAGTCAATTGGAAATAAAGAGCAAATGCTCTGGCTACTTGAATAGCATCATTGAGATTTAACTCTTCAATTAATTTGGGGACGGTCGACTGAGGAAAAGAATCCGTTACTTGCCCTTCAGCAGAAGAAAGAGAACGCATTTTTTGCAGTAAATCTAGCATTTCCTGACCACATTCAGAACGCAGTACAGACTCCCATAAATCTTCTACTAATTTTTGTCTATGGCGCAATAATAAGTAAGAAGCAGCGACCACGCTGCTATCTTCTTTATTCGCAACCGAAGATGGAACAACCGAATTCATAAAAACCTCTGCGTGGCGTGTGTGTGTCTTAAATAATCCAATAAAATTTGTTTATTTGAAGTATATAGTATTTACCAGACTCGAAAAATACTGTCTAATAAACAGCTCCTCAAACTTTTTTGATTGCTGTAATTAAAATCAATGTACTACTTATTGGTCAAAGCCAAAGACATATTTTTGATTGATTTAGCTTCAATTGAAACTACTTATGTTCAAAGTTGGAGAAATTGAGAATTGGCAGACGTTCTGCTCGGAAAATCTCTTCACTAGTTTTGCCTAGCTCGGTCATAAATTCTGTCAATAGATATACAGCCAAAAGAGTCACAATAAAGGGACTAGTAGCAAAACTTAATCCCATGAAAGACAAGAAGCAAGATGTATTGTTAGATTTCATGATGTGGTGTTATTTTTTATTACTATCTTATTGTATGAATGGGGTACATGGAACAAAGCTAAATTATTTTAGCAAAAAGCTACTAGCCATTTTGGGTTGCGATGGTAATATCAATCGATATATGTTGTAAAAGTTTGTTGATATTCGAGAAACTTGAGGAATCATGAAACAAGCAATTATTCAGGTTGATTCTTTTACCAATCAGCCCTTCAAAGGGAATCCTGCTGCTGTCTGTGTTCTAGAATTAGAGCAAAGCGATCGCTGGATGCAGTCCGTTGCTAGTGAAATGAATCTTTCAGAAACGGCATTTTTAGTCAAACAAGGTCAGAGCTATAGTCTGCGATGGTTTACTCCCACCACCGAAGTTCCTTTGTGTGGTCATGCTACTCTAGCCAGTGCCCATGTGCTGTGGACAGAAGGCTATGCTTCTACAGGACAAGGTATTGACTTTCAAACAAAAAGTGGCACATTGACCGCTAAATATAAAGATGACTGGATCGAACTAGATTTTCCTGCTAACCGATCCCAAGATATTCCTCCCATTACAAAGTTACAGGATGCTTTGGGGGTACGTATCAAAACTTTTGCTTATAATTCTTTGGGTTATCTAGTTGAAATAAGCTCTGCCGAACAAGTAGAAAGACTTAAGCCAAATTTTTCTTTGCTGAGTCAGTTGCCTATTTCCAAAGTAATAGTTACCAGTTTAGCGGGCGAAAATTCTCAGTATGACTTTGATTCCAGATTTTTTGCTCCTGGTTTGGGAATCGATGAAGATCCTGTGACTGGTGCAGCCCACTGCTGTCTTGCTCCCTATTGGCGCGATCGTTTACACCAAGATGATTTTGTTGCTTATCAATCTTCTAGCCGTGGCGGAGAAATTAAAGTTCATTATGACGGAGGCGATCGCGTTTTGCTCCAGGGTCAAGCAGTAACTGTTATGCGAGGAGAACTTTTGTAATTGGCAGTTAGTAATTGTTAGCTGAGTCAAACAAGCAATCTTGATTAACTGTCTTTAAATTGCTCTTTTAAAGCTGCCAAAGAAGACCAACGGGAATCTATATTATTTTCTTCTTTGTGAGGTGCTTCTGCTGCTCCTGAGCAATTTTCTCCACATACTTTTCTTAGGGGCAAAGCCAGGGACAGTTGTTCAAACAGCCAGGCTTCTGGATCGAAGTGACCATTGGGAGGTAAAGTTTCTGAGAGATCCTCAAAAGAAACTTCTCTTTCTGTGGGAATATCTTCAATATTCTCTAACTCAGATTCTAACCAAATTAATTCTGAAGCATCTATTGCTAAACGATGATTGTAATGCTGCAAACAGCGATCGCAAGTTAAGGTAGTGATTGTTTCAGCCTGAGATATTACTTCTAAAAAATTACCCCCATGACGCACTGCAATTTTTCCTTTTACAGGGGTAAGAGTATCTAAGTTCGCGATCTGATCTTGAACAATAATCTCTGCTCTGCGATTTGGTGCTTTGAGCAGATGAGGAATATATATCGCTTCCATCTTCTATTTATTTTTGATATTCTTCTGGCAAATAGCTTCTATATTTATTGTAGAAGCCATTTGCCGACTAACTAATCTTCTTCTGAATTCACAGATAGAGAGAGGAGAAAGCTTACTTTATGCTTCAGATGATTGCAGCTGAACTATGAGCCTTCTATCAGGTTCTTGACCGCGACTTTCGCTTTTCAAACCATCAAGGTTTTGTAGTAAAGAGTGTATTTGTTTTCTTTCAGCTGAAGATAGACCTAAAATCTCTGTTTCTTCTCCAGTGCTTTTGACTTTTTCAACAGCTTCCTTTGTTAAAGCAGCTAGCTCGTGGTTGCGCTGAACCCGATATCCATCCAATTCAATCACAAAAGAGTTTTGAGACTCTGGATCTGCATTCAAATTGAGAATGGTATTTGCTAAATATTGAATAGCGTCTATACCTGCACCTTTACTACCGACAAACTGCTTTTTTTGTTCTGGAGTAAGCTTACTACCATCTATATTTAACCAGATAGAGTCTAAATCAGTATTTACTGTTTCAAACCCTTCTGTATTAACCTTAGCGGTTAGATTCATTAAAGCTAAAAGCCGATCTAACCACTCTTTTCCCAAACTTAGTTGACTATCCACAATGGTTTTTGATTACTAACCTGAAGTTTTTTCTTTCTTTTTGGAACGCTTGCGCTCAAAAGGTAGAGCTTCCCTTGAAGCCGCTGCTTCTGCTTTTTCTTGTTCGTCTAAAATTTTCTGAATATTCTCTGGTAAAGGTTCGCGCATTAAAAACCAAGTTTGACCAGTTTGGAAGAAGTTGGCTACCACAATATACATCAGTACACCAGCAGGCAGAGGGAAGAATAAAAACATCCCACTAAACAGTAATGGAGTAATTTTGTTAATTGCTTGTTGCTGATCTGCTCCTGCACTAGCGTTTTGCGCGCCACTCATTTGCTGGTTGACATAGATACCTACACCAAACATCAACACCATTGCCAAGATATCAAAGTTAATATTACCGTTTTCATCAGTAACACCGACTCGACCTAGTTTTTCAATAAATAAGAATCCAGTATTAGCTGCAATTCCAGGAACGGTTACTTGAATTGTTGCGTCCCCAGGCTCTAGAGCTGTAATTGTGCCATCATCATAAATTCTGACTCTTTCTGAACCTTTGGAAACTTCTAAGGTTGGCTCGATATCACTTTCTGGATACTCACTAAGCAGAGTTTTTAGAGATTTGCCATCTGGGGTTTGAAATTCTACCTTCGTGCTTTCTCCCACGGCAATCTTACTTCCGCCAGGTAAGATTGCTGCTAGTTTTTCGTGAATACCATCTTCTATATAAATATTCTTGGGCTTGGTAGCAAAAGGCTGAGGGGCAATTCTTTCTATCTGTTCTTGAGGCAAAATTTGGACATTGACATCATAAGGAGTGTTGGTAAACGGCGATCCTCTCAAAGTTGCGAATAGGGCAAACAGAATAGGCATTTGTAATAACAGAGGCAAACAACCTGCTAAGGGGTTGCCAAACTCTTGCATTACTTTGGCTTGTTCTTCTCGCTGCTTTTCTGGGTCGTTTTTATACTTTTGTTTTATTTGCTCTTGTTTCTCCTTCATCAAAGGTTGGACAATTTTCATCTTACGCATGTTGCGAATTTGCCCCGCACTGAGAGGGACAACTGCTAAACGAATTACAATTGTCAAAGCGATAATTGCAAAACCATAACTCGGCACAAGTCCATAGAAAAAATCTAGGATTGGGAGCATGATGTTGTTTGAAAGAAAGCCGATACCAAAATCCATTTTTTAATCTGTCCAGCCTTTACGGGTTAACTTATTATTCTTCGATCCAGTTTAGCCGATCGCCTTTGGAGGAAAACCGATCTAAACTGTATTTGGGTCTTAATTTAAATTAATTATTAATCAATTTACTCGAATAGCTTCAAGGGGTCTGCCTGTTTTATCTGCTGCTCTTTCAGAGATATAATCATATATTTCTCTAAATTGAGGCACAGCGCGCATTTCTAAACGGCTTTTGTCTCTAAGGGTAATTACAAGATCTCCCCACAAGCCGACACCTCTAGGAACTTTGACAATTTTGATTACTTCAGAATAAATAATATCTGTACGCTGTCTGCCCTGCCAACCACCAATTACAGATATTCTACGATTTGTAATCCGATAGCGCAGCCACAAGGCTCTAACGATCGCACCAACTGTTAAAGGGATACAGATTACTGTAAACGCTAATAATATATTAAAAATTAAATCCCCTACGTGAGGACCACCTTCGTAATAAACCTCTTCTTTAATGCCCATTGATTATTTTTGCTTTTTTTAATAACTCTTCTAATTCTCGCAAAAAATGTTCATATTTGCATTCAATTGCTTTTGGTTTAATTACAATTACCACTTTCCAACCAGGGTCAACCGCCTTTAATTTGGTTCTAATTACCCCTTGGATTTGCCTTTTGATCCGATTGCGAATCACTGCTTTTTTGCTGACTTTTTTGCTAATAGATATTCCAAATGTAGTCGAACAGCTAGCAAGTCCATCTCTATCGGCTTGAAGCGCAATCAAAGTCAAATGAGGACTGTAACGACGGATGCCCCCCTCGTATACAGCCCTGTAGTCTTGTCTTTTTTTTAGCCGATGGGCTTTTGGTAAACCCACACTCCCTATACAGATATGCGATGACGACCTTTTTTGCGACGAGCAGTAATTACTCTTCTGCCATTGGTGGTGCGCATGCGGGCGCGAAAGCCAGATTTTCTTTTTTGCTTGCGGTTTGTTCCGCCCAAGGTACGTTGAGTCACTGTTTATATCCTCGATTAATTTAAACTAAGTTACTTGACAAAAAGCCACAATCTCTAATTCTACTAGTTTGGCTAATTACAGGCAAGCAGAAAACAGAGAACAGCTCTACTCTTTTACCCATCGCGACAAATCAATAATGTAGATATATGAAGATAGCATCTATGGATCGATGCTTAATACCCAAGCTCCTACCCTTTCTGGTACAGGGGTGTTGATAGCAGGAACAACTTGAGCATAGAAATAATAAGTTCCCACATCAGGGTTTCTGGTGTTGGACAAGACAATTTCTACTTTTTTTGCTTCTGTTAGAGGTTGTGCTAAATCAATTTGAATAAATCTATTTTCTTCATCCCAAACCACATTTTTTAACTCTAAAGATTTTTTCTTGTCTCTATCTGGTCTAACTTCTATTTTGTCGGTGTCAAACTTACCGTCAAAATAATCTGGGTAGGAAATTATAAATTGAGTGGCACCATTTTGTAGTTTCTTTTTGGGGATTCTAAGACGATAGCGATCACGCTGCTTGGCAGTCCCGCCAAAATCTAAGTAGTAACTCAAAATGTCAACATCTTTATTGCCAAAGATTACCAACCCTGGTGTTCCTTGGGCAATGGCAATAGTATGAATTCCTCCGATAGCACAGGTAGCTAGGGCAACACTAGTCAATAGTGGTTTGAAAAATGACCTATTAATAAACATAAGGTATTTGAACTAAAGAATTAATCGTTAACTGGCTCGTCACAGCAGTTGAAATCATTATTTAGGTGCTGTGACGAATTAGGATTGCTCGGGTTTACTCAAAAGTAAACTTTAAAACAAAATAACAGATCCTTAGACGCAAATAGAATTAGAAAGAGCCACTTATTTTATAGGTTCAACAAGCAGCACAAAACAAAATCTGATTTAAAATTTAAAACCCAACTTACCATTTACTCCTCTGACAGAATGATATCCGCCACCAATCATCAAAAGTTTTCCTGCACTAATATGAATACCCCCTGAATAGGCAATTGTTGTATCTCCAGTGTAGTAGCCAATTCCTACATAAGGGGAAACTACTGGTAAAGGAACAAAAGTAAGAAAATCAGCTCCTGTTGCACCTTCTTTTCCTGTACCTACTTCTAAGGCAGTACCCGCAAATCTAAGACCTGCACCATAGCTAACTAAGCCATCTATAGAACCAACTGTCCCCCAAACTTCAGGTAAAATTTGACTGGAGGCGGGGGCGACCCCCATTGTTGAGACACAAGCAGTGGCAATGGTAGTAACGATCGCTGGCTTGGATAGGTGACGAAAACGACTCAGCATATTTTATACACTCCAACACTAAATAAATAGACAACTAATCTAGGATAATTCATTCAAACAATGAACATTCGTATTGGCAATGGCTACGACATTCACCAATTAGTAACGGGTAGACCGCTAATTTTGGGAGGAATCGAAGTTCCTCACTCTTCTGGGTTACTGGGACACAGCGATGCTGATGTATTAATTCATGCCATTATGGATGCTCTATTAGGAGCATTGGGAATGGGAGATATTGGACACTATTTTCCCCCCAGCGATCCAAAATGGAAAGGGGCAGATAGCAAAATACTGATGGAACAAGTGGCGGCAATAATTCAGTCTGCGGGGTGGAAGATTGGCAACATAGACTCTACTGTAGTTGCCGAACAGCCCAAGCTAAAACCTCATCTTAAACCAATGCGGAATGCGATCGCCAAAATCTTGCAGATTGAGATTGAGCAAATAAGTATTAAAGCTACTACGAATGAGAAGTTAGGCCCCGTAGGCAGAGAGGAAGGAATTTGTGCTTATGCAGTAGTTTTACTAATCAAAGATTAATTAATTATGCAATTGATAAAAAACTACGGCTAGTGTGTCATTCTAGCCAAAGTAAGTTAAGTTAAGATAGCAAAAATCGAGACTGGGCATACAAACAAGGCACAGTCTAGCAAAAACAGGTCCAAAGTTACTAAGCAAAATTTTATTTTATTGTCATAAAAAAGATTAATTGTAAATATCTTTGTATATCGGCGTAATTTTCGTCTATCTCAACCAATATGAGTGTAGTTTTAGAAGTAGACAACCAAGTATATACAGCAGAGGATTTAATTCCTTTGTTGACTCAATATCAAATGCTACCCAAGCTAGCCCAAGAAATTTTGATTGATAAAGTGATTGCTGGGGTTGAATGTACAGAAGAAGAAAATACAGCAACCTACAGTCAATTTTGCCAGCAAAACAAGCTGACATCAGAAGAAGAGGTGGAAACCTGGCTAGAAAAGCAAGGTATGAACCGCGAGCAACTGCAAAATCTGATTACTAAAAGATTAAGGCTGGATAAATATAAAGAGGCAACCTGGAGCGATCAGGTTGATGCCCACTTTATCAAACGCAAATCTCAGCTAGATCGGGTAGTTTATTCTCTGATTCGGGTAGAAAAGCCAGAAGTAGCACAAGAATTGTATTTTCGGATTAAAGACGATGAAAATACCTTTAGTGCTTTGGCAATGGAATATTCTCAGGGAACAGAAGCGCAAACAGGGGGTCTGATAGGACCTGTAGAAATAAAAGCACACCAACCCAAACTCGCTCAGGTCCTTACTACTTGCCAGCCTGGTCAGTTAATTCCGCCAACTCGCGTAGGGGAATGGATTGTCATCGTTAGATTGGAAAACTATCTTTCGGCAAAGCTTGATGAACCAATGCGACAAAGAATGCTGGATGAATTGTTCCGTGAATGGCTTAACAAAACCACTAAACAGAAAGTATCTTTTTTAAACAGTCCAGTTACCAGTTAGCTCTACTCTACCTATGACTAATACCAACACTACCAAGATTGTCGAGCAATTTCTTTCTCTTGTTCCACAATTCAATCAACTTGCTCCTGAAGCGATTGCTGACATTGCTCCAAAACTTAAACCACTAAGATTTGGAGTGGGGAAAGTGTTGAGCATGCGGGAGATATTGCAGGGTCTGGTTGCAATTATCTCAGTAGGAGAGGTTAGGCTGCTGGGCTACGATCAGCGAACTAAGATGCCCACTACCCTAGATAAACTAAAGCCTGGGCAAATCATCGGCTGGGTTAATTTGGCTAGGGGAGTGCCTTGTGAAACTGCCATGGCAAGTACAGAAGTGGTGTGCCTAGCTCTTGACAACGAAGATTTTTTGTCTTTAATCGAGCAACACACCCAATTAGCTGCTCAGTATAAGCTTAAGCCAGCTAAAGTTGAAATCTTTGATTTATTGGGGATTCAACTAGAACAACAGGCTCAAGGAGATTGGGAACTAGCAGATTTGGCAAATCAGATGACTGAACACGCCGAAGCCTACTATTTACCTCCTGGGGAACATCAGCTAAGTTCTGAGATTGCTAGACCATTAAAAGATCCTAATTTGGTTTGGTTGGTCAGTGGCGGTGGCACAATTGATGAGTTTTCTGTGGGTAGTCGTTTAGAATTGACCAAAGATCGTCAAACTATTACGGTGAATGGCGATCGCCCTACTCGTTTGATTTCTATTCCTAATGCCTATTGGTTTGATGGTTCGGAAAAAAATACCATCATTGACGATCCTTTATTAGAAATTGATGCCACAGGAATTATCAGTTTAGATTTGGATGAAACTGATTTTGACGACAGCGAAGGATTGGGAGATCGATATACTTTCCAAGGCGAAGAAGAACAAGTTACATCTGAGAAGAAAAATTATCCTTTCTTTGCAGGAAAAACTACCCTAGATGCTGGTGTTGCTTGTTTCCAAATGCTGAGTAAGTATTTTGGTATGCCTTTCCGCAAAGAGGTAATTAAGCGAGTCCTAAAAGAGCAGTTAGAAAGGACTCCTAACCTTTCTTTGCCCTTGTGTGGTGCAGTATCAGAATTAATGGGACTTAGCCCCCAACTGATTAATATTCCCGCCCAGGCAATTACCCGCTTGGAAGGACCTTGTTTGGTAACTTGGCAAGATGGTCTGGCTCTGATTTACGAACTGACGGAAACAGAATTAGTCATAGCTGTCCCCGAACTTGGGGTAAAACGCTATAAACCCGAAGACTTTATCGAAACTTGGGGCGAAGGGGGAGAAGTCCTCTTACTCAAGAAAACAAAAGATACTCCCCAAGAGAGATTTGGTTTAAATTGGTTTTTACCCGCCCTGCAAAAATACAAGCGGGTTCTGATTGAAGTATTTGTTGCTTCCTTCTTTGTACAGCTATTCCAATTGGCAAACCCGTTGATGATTCAGGTAATTATCGATAAGGTAATTAGCCAGAATAGTCCTAGTACTCTGGGTTACTTGGTCTTCTTCCTGATTATAATCAACATCTTTGAAGCACTTTTAACCACCCTGCGGACGTATTTGTTTGTGGATACAACCAACAGGATTGATTTATCACTTGGTTCGGAGATTATCGACCATCTACTAAGATTACCTCTTCGATATTTTGAGCGGCGACCAGTGGGGGAAATTTCCACCCGTGTTAACGAGTTAGAAAAGATTAGACAGTTTTTAACAGGAACAGCTTTAACGGTAGTTTTAGACTGTATTTTCTCGGTAATATATGTGGTTGTAATGTTCGCCTACAGCCCGCTGCTAACCGCAGTGTCTTTGGCAATCATTCCTGTATTTGTTGCCTTGACTTTAATCTTTTCGCCCACAATTCGCCGACAGTTGAGGGTAAAAGCCGAACGCAATGCCGAAACTCAATCTTATTTGGTAGAGGTACTAACAGGTATTCAAACAGTTAAAGCGCAAAACATTGAATTGCGGTCGCGCTGGAAGTGGCAAGAGCGTTATGCCCGTTATATTTCCACTGGCTTTAAAACTGTAATTACCTCTACTTTAGCTAAATCAGCCAGTGACTTTCTCAATAAGCTTTCTAGAGTAATCCTGATTGGGATGGGTGCAGACTTGGTGCTTGAAGGAAAACTAACCTTGGGTCAATTGATCGCCTTTAGAATCATTGCGGGTTATGTAACTTCGCCTATTATGCGTTTGGCGACTCTATGGCAAAACTTCCAAGAAACTGCTTTATCTCTAGAACGTTTGGCAGATATTGTAGACAATCCTGAAGAAGGAGAAGCCGATCGCAATAACATTCCTATGCCAGCGATTAAAGGTAAGGTTAAATACGATAATCTTTCCTTCCGCTTTAAAACTAGTGGTCCACTTCAGTTGAAGAATGTTACTACAGAGTTTGAACCTGGTACGTTTGTGGCAATTGTGGGAGAAAGTGGCGCGGGTAAAAGCACCATGACCAAACTTCTATCTCGACTTTACGAACCAGAAGGGGGAAGAATCCTAGTTGATGGTTATGATATCAACCGCGTGGAATTGTACTCCATCCGTCGTCAAATTGGGGTTGTGCCTCAAGAAACTCTGTTGTTTGAAGGAACTATTTTAGACAACATTGCCCTAACCAATCCTGACGCAACTACAGAAGAGATTATCGCTGCGGCTCAAATTGCTGCGGCTCATGACTTTATTATGACTCTACCTAATGGCTACAACACCAGGGAAGGGGAAAGGGGTTCGGCCCTATCTGGGGGACAATGACAGCTTATTGCGATCGCCCGTACTATTCTCCAAGCTCCTGCAATGATGGTTTTGGATGAAGCAACCAGTGCTTTGGATTTTGCTACCGAGCAAGAAGTATCTCGTAACTTGAAAGAAGCTCTCAAAGGACGCACCGTATTCTTTATTACCCACCGCTTGGGTACGATCAAAAACGCCGATACCATCGTTATGATGGATGCGGGTTCGATTGTGGAAAGAGGAACTCACGAAGAATTGATGGCGTTGAAAGGGCGTTATTGTTATCTGTATCAGCAGCAGGAATCTTCTGTGTAGAAAATCAATACAAACTCAATTTATTACTTGCCAGCGGTTAAATGCGATCGCTGGCTTTTTTAGTTTATGCGACTTTGAAGAATTAAATCAGCGATTTATCTTCGAGGGAACATGTATGAGAGATTGGCGTTTATCCTACCCACTCATGATTTTCTCAGATTCAACTCAGACAAATTAATCTTGTCTTTAATCAACTCTTAGGTTTTGCTCCATGTCTTCTCAGAACGAAAAGCGATTCTATACATAACGAGATAAGTTAAATAGTTCTAAATCAAGGAGAAATAACTCATGAAACGTACATTGTTTGCTACTCTATCTGCTCTAGCTCTTTCTTTAACTGCTGCTCCTGCGTTTGCTGGTGAAACAGTTGCAGTTAATTCCCAGTCTGTTAACAACATTGTCGAAATTACTCCATTTAATTTAGTCAGCCGTAGTTACCAGGGTTCTTTTAAAGATAGAAGCATTCCTAGTTATGGCTCTTTTGTTAAAGCCGCTAATGGTGGAAGAATAACCGCCAAAGACTTAGTTAAGGTAGCAATTGCCGATGGCAGACTCTCTCCCGAAACCATCAATGATAGAGGATATTTAAGGAACGTTACTTCTCATCTAAACAGTCTGGACGAAGATTAAGATATTTCTGTTCTGACAAAACAAATAATCCACAGCATACTGACTGAAATGAAAGATTAAAGATCGAAGTGCGATCGCAATATTTCGAACAATCATTACCAAGTCACAAACTCGTATCGGAAAGCGCGATCGCCGTATCTAATTATCCTCTTTCCTTACCATCACCATCACTATGAATTCAAACCAAAAGCTGGAGATCGGTCTGGCATTAATTCGCTTGAGCACGGGAATATTTTTTTTGGTGTGGTCAATAGAAAAAATAATTTTTCCTGAAATCACGCAAAAAGTGTTTTCTCGCTTTTATTCAATTGAAATATCTCCCTCCCTTTCTTTAATGGTTGGAATATTACAAACCATAATTGTGCTAGCTTTCATGGCTGGGTTGTTGAAAATTTGGACTTATGGAGCAATCCTAGGAATGCACGCAGTCTCAACTTTTTCCACCTATAAAGAACTGTTAAATCCTTACGAACCACCCAATCATTTATTTTGGGCAGCCGTACCTGTTTTGACCGCATTAATAGCATTATTTCTATTAAGAAAAGAAGATAATTTATTGACTATCTCTAAATAGTAAAGTCACTAATTAGCTAATACAAAAGTCGTTTTTAAGGTTGTCATATATGAATATAGTCGATTTTGGGATAGTAAATCAGAGAAAAACATAGTTTCTAACAGTAATCTTTGTATTTTGTCAAGTGTGATTAAAACAATTATTTTTTTAAAATTTCTCAGATTAGGTTAAGGTGTTTTTGGTAAATTAAATTAAAGCAAACTCACAACAAATAAATAAAATTATGAAACGAATAATTTGGTTATTGTCTGCATTAACTTTAGCAATAACGCCTACATTAGTACAGGCAGAAGATGTTTTAACAGGAGGAGAATTAATCGAAACTGGTAGCTTTGTGGGACAAGACGGGCATACAGTAAGTGGAGAATTTCAAATAATCAAACAAGGAGAAATTCATTATTTAGTGCTTCAAGATAATTTTAAATTTGATGGCGCACCCGCTCCCAAAATAGGCTTTTCCCAAAACGATCAATTTAGCGAAGATACTTTATTTTCTGGTTTGAATTTTGATGAAGGAAAACAAATTTATCGTTTGCCGTTTGATTTTAATCCTACTCAATACGACGAAGTTACACTTTGGTGCGATAAATTTAATGCCAATTTAGCAGAGGCAAAATACTAGGCGTTGCTAACAAAAATTTGATTTAATCAATCATCATTAATAATAAAGTTGTGAATTGAATTAACGTATGGATGTTTTATAAAACCTATCTGCGGGCAATTGATTTTTAGCAACCGTTGGAATTAACTCTACATTAAATTCTTCTTCAAATGCCTCTTTTTTGTAGCTGAGATTCCATAATTCCAAAGAACAGCGATCGCCTACTTCCGCTGGCTGTAGCTGAAAATCAAGGGTACGATTGCTAGAATTGTAATTGCATTCGACTTTTGCCACCGCGCCTTTGTTTCTGCGGTCTAAGGCTACCGCTAGTCGTAGAATAGCACTTAGCTGTCTGACCATTAGCTGATAGTGTTTATGGGGCAGATCGTGATAGGGCTGATGTTTCTTTTTTGGCTTGCTTTTGCGATGATAGCGGGCAATATTAGCGATTAGCTCTAATTCTAATTCGGTAAAGCCAAGTAACTCGGCGTTACGGATTAAATAATATGAGTGTTTATGATGGGATGAATGGCTGATATAAACTCCGCTGTTGTGTAAAATAGCTGCTGACCATAACAGTTCTTTTTCTGCTGAACCCCAATCGTGTAAATCTCCTTGCAACTGATTGAATATGTCTAGGGCAAACTGTGCAACTCTTTCGCCATATTCCAAATCTACATGATATTTTTGGGCAATTTTTAAGACATTGCGGTGTTTAACTTCGTCTTGATAACGTAGTCGACTGCTAATTAAACCACGAGATAACATCCAATCGACATTCATTCCTTCCCGCAATGCTCGTTCGCACATCACAATAGAGTCGAGCTTTAGCATTTTCATCGCCTCTAGCAAAATTACCGCCCCTGGGACAATAATTTCGGCTCGCTTGTCAGAAATTCCTGAAACATCTAATCTCTCTTTATAGCTCATTTTAGCGAGCTTTTTGACGATTTTTTCAATATCTTTTCTGCTGACTTCATAGCCGTTTAAAGGATCGGGGACTTCTCCTAATTCATCTTTGGCGTGAATAGCGGCGATGGTTTCAATTGTCCCTGATGTGCCAATCATGCGAGGAACTTCATTTAACTGAAGATTGCGCCAAATTTCATCTACGGGACGTTCTAACATTCCTCTGACATAAGCTCGTAATACTTTTAGTTCGTTATCGCTAATGGGATCAGTGGTCACATACTCTTTGGATAAACGAACTGCACCAACCTTTGTACTGCTGAGAAAACGAGGTTCATGAATATCTGCCAAAATTACTTCTGTTGAACCACCACCAATGTCAATAATAATGTGGGGGAGATCGTGAAAATCCATTCCCGACAACACGCCAAGATAAATTCGGCGGGCTTCTTCTTGACCAGAAATAAGATTGACTACAATTCCTAATTCTGACTTAATTTGACGCAAAAAGGCTTCACCATTGGGGGCTTCTCTAGTGGCACTTGTGGCTACAGCAATAATTTGCTCTGCACCCAGACTATTGGCTAAATCTCGGCAACGTTTCAATGTATTGAGAGAACGTTGAATCGCTTCTGGGGTTAATTTCCCTGTGGTGGGATCGCGATCGCCTAAACGAACGGTATCTTTTTCTTTAGCAATTACAGTAAAAGCGGGCAAACTAGGATCTATTTTGACAATTACCATGTGGATGGAGTTAGTGCCGATATCGATCGCTGCAATAATCTGTTTATTCATGGCAACTGACTGTATTTGACTCTCTTGAGAGCAGATTTACATATAAGATTAGTTAAGAAAAGCAGCATCAAAAGATAACTTTTCTTAATTAAGATATTCAGATATTTTTATAATCCCACGAATTCTATTAAAGTTAGAGATTACTCACTCAGTTTTTAAATATTTGTAAACTTAGAGATACAAATTTCAGGATAAGTTACGTAATTTGAACATGACTCAATATCAAGCCCCAACTAGCGAACCCACGTGGCAGAAAGTAATTCGACTCTTGCGTTGGGACAAACCCGCAGGAAGATTAATCTTAATGATTCCTGCACTATGGGCAGTTTTTTTAGCTGCTAAAGGAACACCTCCCCTTCCCCTAGTGGGAGTAATAATTTTAGGTACTTTAGCTACTAGTGCCGCTGGTTGTGTGGTTAACGATCTGTGGGATAAGGATATCGATCCTCAAGTAGCCCGTACAAAAAGCCGTCCTCTAGCATCCCGCGCTCTTTCAGTAAAGGTAGGTATTGTAATTTTTGCGATCGCCTTAATTTGTGCGGCAATTTTAGCTTTTTATCTTAAGCCCCTAAGCTTTATTCTCTGCGTTGTGGCAGTACCTTTTATTGTTTTGTATCCTCTGGCAAAGCGTTTTTTTCCTGTGCCCCAGTTAGTTTTATCTTTGGCTTGGGGTTTTGCAGTGTTGATTAGTTGGACAGCGGTGACAAACGTTATTGAATCTGCAACCTGGCTACTGTGGGGTGCAACCGTAGCCTGGACAATGGGGTTTGATACGGGTTATGCTCTTAGCGATCGCGAAGACGATCTTAAGGTAGGGATTAATTCTAGTGCCATCTTTTTTGGTAAATATGCTCCCCAGGCGATCGCTATTTTCTACGCTATTACTGCTGGTTTGATGGCGTGTTTGGGCATCAAATTAGCTTTGGGTTCAGCTTTTTGGTTTACCCTGATATTAGCTATTGTCGGTTGGGGATGGCAATATACTAAATTGCGTCAGCCTAATATTCCTCGCTCAGTTTATGGCAAAGTTTTGGGACAAAATGTTTGGTTGGGCTTTATTTTGTTGGCAGGTATGATTTTGGGTTGTTTGGTTTAGCTTTTAAAAAACAAACTAAGTGGTTTATTTCTTTTTGGAGCGATTCTTACGACGTGCTTGCTTTTGGCTTTTCTTTTTGGCAGTAGGTTTTAATGTTCCCAATCCAGCAGGCTTTTTTCTTACTAGTTTAAAATCTTGAAAACAAGCCCAGTATTCCATTTCTGAAACTGTATCTTCAATAGGAGAATAGTAAGAATTGTCTTTAAGTTTGGCTAAGGCGGCATTTTTTCCCAATCCTAAATAATATTCAATATCTTTCCGATTAATAAAAAATGGATCGATTAGATCTAATTCAAAAGCTCGATCTATATGTGCTTGAAGTTCTTCAGGATAAATTTCGCCACTGTTGATAACAAGATCGCTGAGAAAGTAAGAGGAATCTTCGTTATCTAGGAATTCTTCTTGGAGATAAATTATAAAAAGGTGATCGAAATATTCAATAATCAACTCTCTAGAAATAACTCCTTGAACTATCAAAGCTATTAATGCATTTAAGCCAGCAGCCCGAACAAATTGATTTACTTTGGTATTTTCTATTAGCTGTTTTATTGGTTCAATATCACCGCAACTAACGTTCGCTAAAATTCTGCCTAAATATACTCAGTAACTAAATCTCCAGTGACATCTATTGATATGTCTCTAAGGGTAGAAAAGAATTCAATAATTATGGGATATGCTTTTGCCTCTCTAAACTATGCCAACAAAAATAAATCGTAAATAGGTAGAAAATTATCAGTCTGTTCTAATAATTCTTCTAAATTATTTTTGCATCGATCTAAATCTACTAATAATAGAGGAGCGATCGCTTCTTGTTGCTTTATTGCTTCTTCTAAAGCTTGACGAGGAAATATTCCCGTATAGTTTTTTAATTCAGCTATTATTTGAGCTAACTCCATGTCTATCAGTTTCAAATATAAATATGAATTAATTTTATAAAGAAATAGCTCAATTAAAATTACTAATGTTTATTAAATATTTCTAGAAGCTTTTAATCCTGTAGGGTTTTAATAGACTTATGAGAATATTTTAAGTCGATTGGTATTCTCACTTTTTGATGTTTTATTTTAGCAACTTGTTTTGTATCTAAAAGTTCTAAACTTTCTAACAAAGCTTTTTTAATAACAGGTGATTGGGGTTCAGACAACATCAAATAAAAATATTCAATTGATTGGGAATAATGGTCTGATGACAAACTATTGCTAATCAATAAACGAGTTAATTGTCTAATTGCGACTAAACGTTTTAAAGGCTCCTGATGACTTAAATCTTCTTACAAATTGTCTAGTTTCGTTTCTGTTTTATTATCTTTTTTTTGCCACAAAGACCAAAGCAAAACTGATAAGGTGCTTATACTAGCAAAACCTTGCAAAATCGAACCAGTTGCCAACCATTGGTTTTCTGCATCCGCCCACACAGAAGCAGCCAGATAAGTACAAAATGAACCTGCTGCACCACTGCCTACGGCTAGAATCAACTGTCGATTAGATCCAACCAAAAAACCTTGCCATCTTTGGCAGTAGCGTTGCCAATAAGAATTTTGCCACAAATAACGTAAAGACATCAAACCAATGCCGACAGAAGTAGCAAGGAACAATTTCCAGTTGTAGCACCATAATAAGGCTATCACTGCCAAGCAGCTCAACCATCCAACCATCCTGTGTAGCTGCTTATCTTTGAAAAGTAAACTTAGTATTTGTTGCGAGCTAGAGAATGCTTTGGACACTGAGATTCACCAATCTTATCTCGATATAATATACTATCAATCTTTCATTATTGGTGGTTTTAATAAATTAAGTATTGCAACGGTGGATCGTAGTTTATTCTTTTATTCCATTAATTTTAAACAACTTAATACCAATAGGATTTAGTATGGCTTACTCTGTATACCTGGAAAATCAACCTAATCGCTCAATATTGAATTCTCTAGAAACGAGAGTATATAATTTGCTAGACTAAAAAATTACGATCCAGTTCCTTAGTACTATCTGTCAGATAAAATTATGAGCCTCAACATTGTTAATTTAGTTGGTCGAGCTGGTGCCGCACCAGAAATTATTCACTTTCAATCGGGTTCGGTTTTGTGCAAGTTGCCCTTAGCAGTCAATCGTCGTAGTCGCAATAGCGATCAGCCAGACTGGTTTAACCTAGAAATGTGGGGTAAAACAGCAGAAGTAGCAGGAAACTACGTGCAGAAGGGTAAATTAATTGGTATTCAAGGATCTTTGAAGATCGAAACCTGGACTG
>CAKZYI010000682.1 GCA_937884735.1 uncultured Pleurocapsa sp. | reverse complement strand
ATTAGTCATTAGTTATTGGTTATTGGTTATTAGTCATTAGTTATTGGTTATTGGTCATCGGTTATTAATCTGCAAGCAATAAAAACCCCATAACTAAAAAACTGTAAAGTCACTGGCTTGTAGGTAAACGTCGCTCCAAGAAGGCGATCGATAATCTCTGTTCAAACTGCGATCTACGTATCCTACCACCCGTGGTAATTCCTCACCTCTAATTTCTCCCCGCAAAAACATGTTTAATTTAGTTTCCCAGTCTTGAGGATAATTTCTAATTATAGGGTGTTTGATAACTAGAGATTGATACTCTCCTTCATCGGAATCGATGATTGCGTCTAAACTGATGATGCATAAAGATCGAACAAAAACACCAGTAGCAGCGATCGCAAAATCGCTATTTACCCGACTCTGTTTTAGTACAATTACAAAATGCCCTCCTTCTGGAATGCTATACGGTAATTGACCTTGGTCTTTAACTGGTTTGACTTCAACGTTGTAGCCTTTACTCAGTCCCTCCTCTAGAGTCATATCTTCATATTCTTGCTCTGGATGGGGCAAATAAATCGTAAACTGATGTGTGTCTAACCAAGGGTTGTATACGGTTTCGCTAGTCTCGTGTTTCCAAGCATTATACTGTTCCCGCATCTCTTTACCCACATAACTAGAGCTATTGCAGATATTAATCAGAGCCATATTGAGAACGCACTGCTCGAATTTGTTGAATGCTCCTAAAATTTGCATGGTAATTTTGTTTTTTATTTTTTATTCTCTATCCTTAGCAATCAGTAACGAATGACCAATAACCAGTGCCAAATGACCAATAACTAATAACAAGCCCTAACCAACAGCCTTATAATTTTTCACCCGTTCACCTGTGCCAATGCCTAAAATCTTTGCCAACCAAGGAGGTGGAGAAGTTGCGATCGCTCTTTGTAAATCTGCTAAAATTTCTCTTGCAGAACCGCCTTGGGTCACTTTCATGGGATAAATGTAAGCCTGAATAACTTTGGCTGCTGCTGGTCCTCCGATGGACATAATATAAAGTACAGGGCAATCTCTAATTAAGTTGACACGGTAAGTATTTTTTTCTTCGGCAAGATCGGCTTCTATTGCCGAACGAACATCAATCAATTTAATTTTATCTGCCGATAGTTGATAAATTAAGTAACGATGACAAGAACCAAAATGTCCATCTAATTGTTCTCCATTATTAGAGGCAACAGCAACTCTAATTGAGTTGGGCATATCACCTTCTTGATATGGTTCGATGGGTAAAGATTGCTCGTAGTAACCCTTTTCTCCCCACAAAATTTGTACTGCTTCTTTGAAGGCAGCTATATCGCTATTGCTAGCATCTTCGCCTTCCCATTCACCATCAACTTCATAAATATTGCCAAAAGATTTTTTCAGTTGGGTTACTGTCAGTTTACCAAGAGATTTTTCGGTAATTTCATAGTCGAGATTAGTTTGTAAAGCCTCAATTAAATCCTCAACGGATACATTGATTAATACTTTTGCTGCTAAGGCAATTCTAAGTGCCACCTCGTTGGAAATGGGTTGAGTAGTCATAATTAATTTTTTGTATAAGTTCTTTATTTTTTGTTTCTTGCAGTTCGCCACTAATAACCAATTGCATAGCGGTATCCTAAAGGACTAATAACTAACTAATATCAGACTGCTAAAGAAATAAGGATTTGGGGCGTTGGCATTAATTATGATTAAAGATGTACTTGAAATTCCTAGCCCTTTGGCAGAAGGTATTGAGCGATCTAGTTTGGATCGAGGTACGAGTATTTTTGGGGTCGAGTGCGGATATATTTGAGTGGTAGTGATAACTCAAACGAAATGATGTTATGTCTTGTTATATCTAGGTAGAATATTAGTTGCGATCGCTTTTATTTTGCGATTTATCTAGACCAAAAGCATACTTAAAAACAATCGGATCGTAATATTCGCGAAACAGTTCGATTTTGCCATCGACAACATGAAACAATCCGCCGTATCGTTGTTTGTATTGTCTTCCTGTGGGGATTATCTCTACATCGCCCTTCCACTCGGCAAACACCATAGTTGAATCTTGCATGGGATAAAAAACTAACTCATCGGTAAAGTTTGCTTCGCCACTTATTTCTGACCAAGGTGCATAATGTTCGAGTAAATTGGTTTTACCCTCAACTCTTTTTGGGAATCCTTCTGGGGAAAAGGGCATATCCTGCACTGCATCTTCTGCCCAAAGTTCGGCGAATTTGTCCATATCCTTATTTTCTAAAGATGTTAAGAAATCAACTACTGCCCGTTGTGTCTGCTGCTGTTGAATATAGGCAGAAGGATTAATAGTCGCTTGTTCTACAGCTTTATTAATAATATCTCGATCGCCCTGTTCGGATTCAGCAATAAACGTCATCTTTTCTATTGCCCACTGTCCGTCTTCTTTAACTAGACCGTATTCATAACTACCAGAAATTTGCCAAAACATATCGTTCAGGTAATGATTGGCGGTAACATCAGCGGTTGCCGTTGCCTGGTTTCCCTTTACTTCAGTTTCAATATTCGATATTTCGTGACGAGTGCGATCAAATCCTGGTAGACTACTTGCCCATTGAGTCATCAATCCTTGAGGACTTTTGAGTTCTGCTTCTCCCCCAAATGCTGAAGTATAGTCTACCTCCACTTCTTCAGCGTAGAGCTTTTCTAAGCTTTCAAAATTACTCTTGTCGGCTAAATTGGCTACGCTTTCGACAATAGTTTGGATAGCAGCCTCGTCTGGTGTAGTGACGTTGAGAGAATTGGAAGGTGTAGTCATAAAAGACATTAAAGACGCTCCTGTAAGAATTGCTGTGAAATATTTCATTGATTTTGCAGAAAATTGTTAAATTGGAGTTTTAATCTCAATATATTCAATTTAAAAAAATCCTGAATTTATCTCTTGCAAACTTTGACTCTATTTTTTGAAGATTCTTGCTTGAGCTTGATGATTGCAAGCTAACCACCAAGAAGTTCCTGAAAACCAGTTATTGTCTTACTTACTTTATTTGGCGATCGCAATTGGGAATTTCTTATTTCAGAATCAAAATAAGAAAACTTGATAAATTTAATTACCAAGTAGTTAAAATCAAGATTTGTTTGTCCTGGGACTCTATTACTTAACTGAGAGTAACGATGATTGTTTATCTTGTCAAACGTGCCGTTGTAGACAAAATTTTTCACCATATCCGCTTGGAAGAAATCGTGGGGGAAACCTAATTCAATTTGGCTTATTTTATCCAATTGTTGAATTTGTTCTTGTGATAATTGCAGATCGACGCACTGAAGATTGTCTTGGACGTGAGATACTTTTCTCGCACCGACAATCGGAATAACACCTTTACTCAACAGCCAGCTTAAAGCCACTTGGGATGAACTTTTACCGACTTGAGCTGCCACCTTATCTACCTCACGAGCGATGGTAGTATTGCGATCGCTTTTATCGACAAACCCTTCCATCATTTCGTTGTTGAGTCTTTTATCTTCTCCATCATCCTTGCCGTTGGTATATTTTCCCGTCAACCAACCACTAGCCAGAGGCGACCAAGCAGTTACGCCGATGTCTAAACTTCGTGCCATGGGTAACAGCTCTCGTTCGGGAGCGCGTTGAATTAGGCTATACTCAATTTGCAAACCGATAAACTGCGTCCAGCCTCTTAGTTCGGCTAGAGTATTGCATCGCGAAACCACCCATGCAGGAGCGTCAGAAATGCCAATATAGAGCACTTTTCCTGCTCTTACCAAATCATCAAAGGCTCGCATTACTTCTTCTACGGGAGTCATAAAATCCCAAGTATGAAGCCACAAAATGTCTATATAGTCAGTATTCAATCTTTTCAAACTAGCTTCGACCGACTGCACCATACTTTTTCTTTGATTGCCACTGCCATTAGGATTGCCATCCCCCAAACCATTGGTGTACTTGGTCGCTAAAACCACCCCATCTCTTTCATCAGCGATAAACTCACCCAGATATTCTTCACTCGTGCCGTTGGTATAGATGTTTGCCGTATCGATAAAATTACCCCCAGCTTCGCGAAAAGCACTGTAGATTTTTTGACTTTCTTCTTTTGACGAACCCCAACCCCAGTCTTCGCCAAAGGTCATTGTTCCCAAACATAGTTCTGATACTCTAAGTCCGCTTTTACCGAGTAGTTTGTATTGCATTATTAATTTAACTCCTATGAATAACCTGTTTTAATTAATGATTGATTTTAAAGATTTTTGATCTAAGTGTTTGTTCTATATGTTGTGTTACCGCATCGCTAGCTGTGGTTACGGCTTCGGGAGAATCATAAAAGTCGAACTGCGTAACATCGTTTAGCCAAAGCTGCTCTTTCTCACCTGCCAAGCGGTTATAAAATTCTTCTGCGCCTTGAGGAATTGCCGCAGTTTCTGAATGAACAATCATCACTGGCTTATCCAAATTATCCGCAGTGGTAATAGCATCATAGGTTAACCAGCCTTCCCAAGAAGCAAGGTTAAATTCATTAACGTATTCGGGCATCGCCCCTCGATCGCTCTCAGTGTAGTAGGGTGCTTGATACATCACGGCATATTTGTCTGTCATACTCGCCGCGGGGACTAAAGATACCTCCCCTGTAGTGTCATATTTCGCCTGTGCCTTTTGACTAGTATCAATCAAACCTTGGACTGACTCCTCTCCACAGTATACTTCGTTAACAATTTCGCGATTGTGTAACCAAGGAGCAACAAGTGCGATCGCCTTAATATCCTCACTTTGGACTGCCGCATCTGCCATATATCCCGCA
>CAKZYI010000681.1 GCA_937884735.1 uncultured Pleurocapsa sp. | reverse complement strand
GCTGGCATTCGGATTACATAGTCCGATAACTGAGCATGGTAACACTTTCATGACTCAAGATGTTGCCCAAGGCAGACCAGAAGGTGATCCACCCAGAGGCAGACCAGAAGTTGACTTAGGAGAACCTATTGCATCCACCGAAGCCGATACCTCCGATGTCCTGTGCGATGCTAGCACCAACGTGCTGAACGAGCAATTGGGTCTGCAAAGTGAGGCACAGTGGTCTTGTGCTGATGGGCAGCGGCGGCTGATTGCAAACGGAGTCCCGAATCATCAAACGGGCGAACAGTTCGTAGGAGAGCGTAACCCCATTACAACCCACGAGGTCAATGTCGCGATGCCGCTAAATCCTGTTGCGCGTACGGGTGCTGGTCAGCGGATGGAAGCACTAGGTCAATCGAGCTTTGACATTGGTGAAGATGCCAATCACGCCCATGAGCAGCGGGGTGGAATCTATCACTATCACGGTATTACAGAAGGCATGCTGTCAGAACAGAATTTGGCTGGAGAATCGATGCAGCTCGTTGGTTGGGCGGTAGATGGATTTCCGCTCTACGCGCGCTATGGCTACAGCGATCTCGAATCCAGCACAAGTCCCTTGCAGGCGATGGAACCTAGCTATCAATTGAAAGCCACGCCAGATCCAGATCGTCCCAGTGTCGATCTCTTACCTATGGGTACTTTTTCTCAAGACTATGAATATGTTGAAGATTCTGGTGATCTTGACGAATGTAATGGTCGTTTTGCGGTAACGCCAGAATTCCCGCAAGGCATCTATCACTACTACGCGACTGACACTTACCCCTTCGTACAACGCTGCGTAAAGGGAACGCCCGATTCTTCGGCACGACCTGCCCCACCACCCTCTGGCAGACCACCCCAAGGGAATGTCCCAGCCAATTCTTCTGAGGCAGCAGAGTAACTGATCTTTTTTCACCGATAGTTGTAAGAGTGATCGCTCTTGCAAAAAACTTTCGCCAGAATAATTACAATTTTGTAATAAAAAAACGTTATTAACTGTAATTTCAATTTGCTTGAATATAGCAGAGGTATGAAATCAACAGTCATAGTATTAAAAAGTCTAGTCGATCGCTTTAAAATCCCATGGAGATGAAGATTGAATGAACGACAATTTTGTGTTTTAGTCGTAGATGATTCTTTTGATGTTTTAGAAATAATCCAATTGTCATTAGAAGCAAAAACTGATTGGCACATACTCGTAACTTCCTCTGGTAGAGAAGCAGTTGTTCTGGCAGCAAGAGAACAACCAAATGTAATTCTTTTAGATGTTCAAATGCCAAAAATAAATGGTATCGAAACATTAAAAAAACTGCGAGCTTGTTCTAAAACCAAGAATATTCCTATTCTGTTTTTTGACAGATGTCCCTGCTGTTATATTGTCGGCATTAATCGATAAGCTGGGTACAATTAGCATCATTAAGAAACCATCTAATTGGTTTAATCTGGCTAATTTGATCGCCTTATATTTGCAAACGAGAAATTATCAATAGTCTTTGAGTTAATCGCGTCTATATAAACTATTTCTGAAGCAATAAATATGAGTAAAAACTACTTGAGGTTGAATAAATTAGTTGCCATAGTTTCACACATTTATTCACACACCATAGCGCAGTTAGCTTTTAATGATGAAAACTTTTATGCTTGACAGCCAGCAACGCATTTTCCCGTTGCATCAAACCCCATCGTTTCACCGCTTAAAGGGACGTATACAGGGATATCGGTAGCCTGGATAAACAGATCGGTTTTAGTACCCCGAAGTACAATGCCGTTTTCAGTAGCAGCTTCATTGGCATGAGAGGCGATCGCTGAGGTGGGTTGAATTAGCTCATTAATTACATAAGCTGCTTCTGTAGGCCCTGTGGTAAAAGTATCGCCGATATTGATTACTACCAAAGAAGCATTATATTGATTTTTAACTATCGCTTCTTGTTCAGCGGTAACGCCAGTATCACCCGATAAATAGACGACCAATCCATTGCTAAAGGTGAGTACGTAACCCGTCGGTGGTCCTACATATGCCGTAAGTCCAGCAGTTTTCAAGTTTTTGCCCAACTCCCCTTCGATAAATTCCCCACTCAAGCCATTAGAATGAACTGCGGGGACAGTGGTAATTTCCACTCCACCAACATCTACAGAAGCACCAAAACGCACAAGCTTTACGGAATCAGGATCGCCACCATTTTTTACTACCTTATAAGATAAAAAACCAGCCATCTCGCTACCGACGACAATTTGAGCTTGTTTGGCGACGGCAATATCGACGGTATTAGATGAAGGAGTAGCCTTTTCATTAGTTTCTGGTTGACTGCATTCTCCCGCATTTACCGACGCAATACGACTATCCCCCAGATGATCGCCGTGTACGTGACTCAACAAAACCACATCGATATCGCCCAAACGTGCGTCATTTCCGCCTGCAACGGTTCTTCCTGCATCGTAGAGGATACGAGTACCATTGGGATCTTCTAGAATTAAAGCGCGATCGCGGGCGCAAAATTCGCCATCGTGACTACCTAACGGTGTAATTTTTACTTCGTTGGCATCACTGGCTGAAGCGGTAAAAACGTTAAAAAAGATAATTACTAAAATAGCTAATACTGGCAAGTATTTTTTCATGTTTGGTCTGGGATACAATCTAATAATCTAGGGATACGAGTGGTAGTATTTTCAATTAAGTATGCAAGGTGGGCTTTTTCCCACCTATGAATTTAACTCAAGCTTTCAATTAGTTGCTGTTTAGCAGTATTTAAAGCCTCATCTAATTTACTCCCATCTCTTGCACCAGCCTGGGCTAGATTTGGTCTACCACCGCCTCCACCACCACAGATTTTAGCAATACCACCAATGAATTTACCCGCCTGCATTTTCTTTTCTTTTATTACGTTGGGGCTAAAAGCAGCTACTAAACTTACTTTTCCTTCGCTAGGAATAGATGCAACAACTACTGCTGATTCTCCTAGTTTTTGCTGTAATCTTTCCGCTGCTGATTGAAGAGACTTTGCATCCATTTCTCCCATATTGGAAACTAATACTTTATAGTCTCCTACTGTTTCTGCTTGAGATAATAAACCATCAGATTTCGCTAATGCTAGCTCTTGTTTTGCTGCTTCTAACTCTTTTTGAGTAGCTTTAAGTTCGGCTTGTATGTTGTTAACTCGATCGCTGATTTCTTCGGGCTTAACTTTAAAGCGATCGCTCAATTCTTTAACTACTTTATCCCGCACGTTTAAGTAATCTAAAATAGCAGCACCCGCAACCGCTTCAATCCTTCTTACTCCTGAAGAAATACCAATTTCAGAAATGATTTTGAATGCGCCAATTTCTGCGGTATTGGTCACATGAGTACCGCCGCAAAGTTCCATCGAAACTCCAGGGAAATCAATTACCCTCACTTCATCGCCATATTTTTCGCCAAACATAGCCGTTGCACCCTTGGTTTTCGCCTCTTCTATTGGCATCACATTAACATCAGCTTCGTGGGCTTCAGCAATCCAGGTATTAACCAAGTCTTCCACCTGCTGCACATCTTCTGGAGTCAAGGCACGGGGGGAATTAAAATCAAAACGAAGGCGATCGAAGTTTACCAAAGATCCTGCTTGAGATACGGAGTCATCCACGACCTTTTTTAATGCAGCCTGTAATAAATGAGTAGCAGTATGATTGGCTTGTACTCGGCGACGACAAGCGCGATCTATAGTTGCGTTAACTAAATCTCCCACATTAATCGTACCGCGATCGACTTTACCCTGATGAACGAAGACGTTACCTTCTTTCTGCACGTCATCAATACGAATTAAGACATTATCGCCAGATAAATAGCCTTTATCCCCAATTTGTCCCCCAGACTCGCCATAGAAAGGAGTTTTATCTAATACTACTTGTATTTTATCCCCTGCATTTGCCGCTACCGCATTGTGGGAATCTTCATCATTACCAACCACAATTCCCATCACCTGAGACTGGGAAGCTAAATCTGTATAGCCTAAGAAATTGGTATCGCCGCTACTTTTGACAATTTCTCCTAAAGCGTTTTTAGTGGTCAAATCGATCGTCTTATGGTCGCCTTTTGAACGCACTCGCTGTTCTTCCATCGCCGAAGCAAAGCCAGTTTCATCTACAGTCAAACCTTGTTCCTCTGCTATCTCCTTAGTCATTTCCAAAGGAAAACCGTAGGTGTCATATAATTCAAAAGCATCTTTTCCTAGGATTTGTTTTGAACCCAAGTTAGCAGCATCGGCAATAATCTCAGCTAGTAACTTCTCACCTCGATCCAAAGTCTTGAGGAATTGAGTTTCTTCTCTTTCTAACTGACTTTTGATAAAATCTTCCCTTTCCCTAACATTAGGATAAGCCGATTCCGATAAAGCGATCGCAGTTTCTGCAACCTTGTTAATAAAATTCCCTTCAATGCCAATTAATCTACCCTGACGCACTACCCGACGAATCAGACGACGGAGAATATAACCCCTTCCTGTATTATCTCCCGTGACTCCATCTGCAATCATGTGAACCACTGCACGGACATGATCGCCAATTACTTTTAAAGAAGTTTTTGTTTTCTCATCAGCTTGTTTATAATTCACTCCTGCTAAATCCGCAGCGGTTTTAATCAAAGGAAAGATCAAATCCGTTTCATAATTATTGGGTACTTGCTGAAGGATTTGCGCCATCCTTTCCAAACCCAACCCCGTATCAATGTTTTTATTTTCTAACGGCGTAAGATTGCCATCCGCATCGC
>CAKZYI010000680.1 GCA_937884735.1 uncultured Pleurocapsa sp. | reverse complement strand
TTGACAATCTGTCGTCGTCGTTTGAGCGTGATATTGTTTGAAGTTATATGGTAATTATCAAAGTAAATAAAAAAATAAAACCCAGTACATCGAAGGATGATAGATTGCTTGCTCCAAGTTCTGGAAGTGCCAGTTGCAGTTGGTTTCATTCATCCCGTCAGATAGAGGGCAGCGTTTTCTGCTGTCAGTAATTAAGTAATAAAAATAAGAATGAATCTAAATTATTTTGTGCGCCTCAGCTATGGGGGTGTCTTTGGTGCTGCCTGTTTGATGCTGTTAACCCCAGTTAAAGCAGAAGGAGTGAAACAAGCTCCAGAAATCAGCGATCGCACCTCGAATCTTGTCGCTCAAAACGTTACGAGAGTTACGGGATTAGAATTAAATCGAACTGATGATGGTTTGGAGGTAATTCTTAAAACTGTAACTGGTAGTGAAAGATTAGTCCCGTTAATTCTGCCCCAAGGCAACAGTCTGGCGATCGATATACTCGATGCAACTTTAAGCTTTGAACTTAGAAATGGCGTAACCGAAACCAATCCCGCACCAGGAATTAGTCGGATTAGGTTAAATAAAATAGATGAGACTAAAATTCGCCTAACTATTACAGGTGAAAACCAAACCCCAAGTGCCGAAGTCGTACCTAGTGAAGATACCTTAGTTCTAAAAGTCACACCCGAAGCAGCTACAGCAGAATCAAAACCAGATGAATCAATTGATGTAATTGTAACGGGCGCAACCGAAGATGATGACTACAACGTTACCGATGCCAGCGTTGGAACACGCAGCGACACGCCAACACAAAATGTCCCCCAATCGATACAAGTCGTACCACAACAAGTAATTGAAGACCAAGGAGTAAACAACGTCACCGATGCTTTAAGAAACGTACCTGGTATTGTGCCATCAGATTCCAACCGTACCCTATTCAACAACCCTACCATTCGTGGTTTTGGAGGCGGTTTTGACTTTAATATCGATGTTTATCGCAGGAATGGTTTGCGAGATGGTCAGGGTGCTTCTAACACGGGAGACACGGCTAATATCGAACGGATTGAAGTTCTTAAAGGACCTAGTTCGGTGCTTTACGGTCAGGGTTCGCCAGGAGGGATAATTAATCTGGTCACTAAGCAGCCATTAAGCGCACCTTTCTATGAGGTGTCGGGGGAGATTGGTAATTTTAACTTCTATCGTGGCGCGATTGATTTATCAGGTCCTTTGGATAAAAACAAGAAGCTACTTTATCGTCTTAATGTGGCAGCAGAAATCTCCGAAAGCTTTATCGACTTTTACGATCGCGATCGCGATTTAGTTACTCCCGGATTGGCTTGGAACAGCAGCGACAACACCAAACTATCCCTAGAATTTGAATATCGTAGTGTCAGAAGCCTCAATGATGCTGGTTTGCCAGCAGTGGGAACAGTGCTAGATAACCCCAATGGCGATATACCCCGCGACCGTTATACTGGCGAACCCGATCTTGACATTCAAGATACGGATACCTAACGCCTTGGCTACAACCTGGAACATAAATTTAGCGATAACTGGAGGATACGTAATGCTTTTGATACCGTATTATCTCGTTCTAATTCCCTTAGACTAATTAACGGTAGTCTCGATCCCGATGGACGTACTTTAAACCGCAGCTATCTTGATAATGGCGATGGTTTTGATGTCAATGCCTATACTTTCGATACTTATACCGTAGGTAAATTTAGTACAGGTAGTGTCAAGCACGAACTAGTAGCGGGAATTGAACTTTCTCGCAATGAGGTCAGAAGCAACAATACATTTTTTGTCTTTGGCGGTGGTGGTGCGATCAATTTATTCAACCCGCAATACGGAGAGACTACCCTTACAGAACCAACTCGTTTTACAGACCGAAAAACTACTAATGATGGACTGGGAATTTATCTCCAAGACCAAGTTGCCCTATCAAATAAATTTATTCTAGTTCTAGGCGGACGTTTTGATATTTTGACCGAAGAAGTTGAAAATTTTAATTTCGATACTACTGAGTTTCAGCAAGATGAAGGTTTTAGTCCCCGAGGTGGTATAGTTTATCAGCCCATTGAAGCTCTTTCTGTTTACGCTAGCTACACTCGTTCTCTGAGCCAGTCTGTAGGAGAATCTGCTGGTGGCAACACTTTCGATCCAGGAAGGGGGACTCAATTTGAGATTGGTGTTAAAGGAGATATTAGCGATCGCCTTTCTGCTACTCTAGCTTTATACGATCTAACCCGTACCAATGTCTCGACGGACGATCCAGACAATCCTAATCCTCAGTTTCAGATTCAAACGGGAGAACAAAATAGCCAGGGTATTGAACTATCTGTTGCAGGAGAAATTTTACCTGGCTGGAACATTACTGGGGGGTATGCCTATACCGATGCAACCATTACCGAAGACAATACTTTTGAAGAGGGCAACCGTTTAAATAATGTCCCCGAAAATGCCGTCAGCTTATGGACAACCTACAAAATACAGCGTGGTAGCATTCAAGGCTTGGGTTTCGGTGCGGGACTATTTTTTGTCGGCGAACGAGAGGGAAATTTAGAAAATTCCTTCCAATTGCCCAGCTACACCCGTACTGATGCTGCAATATTCTACGAACGAGGTCAATTCAAAACTGCGCTCAATTTTAGAAACTTGTTTGACATAGACTACTTTGAAGCTGCCGACAATGATTTAGAAGTATTTCCAGGCGATCCTTTTACCATTGTTGGTTCTGTATCTTATAAATTTTAGATAGCTCTTAGCTTTTCTATCATAGATACCTCTACGCATATAGCTTTTAGCTTTTAGCTTCATGGTGGCTTGTAAATTTTTTGAGGCTTATTAATAACTAATGACTAATAACTAATGACTAATAACTACTTGTTCAATAATGATAATTACCAAAAAAACAATAACACACTGGCGACGCTTTATTTACCTACTATTTTGGGGAATATTAACAGCCGTGTTAGTTGTAGCTTGCAGCCCAGCTAATAATGTTAATTCTGACAAACAGATAGAAGATTGCCGAGTAGTACGGCATGAGATGGGTGAAACCTGCATTCCCCGCAATCCGCAACGAGTAATAGCCATCAAACCCAATCACTTTGCTAATAGTTTGGCGTTAGGAATTGAACCCATTGCCTCTGCTTTTTATGATGGGTTTCCTGTTTCTGAAGTTCTGCAAAATAAAGTCGGTAAGATTGAATCCGTAGGGGATCTAAACAAACCCAGTTTAGAAAAAATTTTGCTGCTAGAACCAGATCTAATCATCTCCAACTCTAGTCTGGAGAACATCTATCCCCAGCTATCGCAAATTGCGCCAACTATTGAGTTAAATGCTAGTTTTCCTCCTCCCTCTTGGAAAGAACAGTTTAAAGAATTAGCAATAATACTAGATAAACAAGAAACCTATCAACAGTTAATGGCTGACTATTGGCAACGAATAGAAAATCTTAAGCAAGCTTTGGGAGATCGCAATTTAAACCAAGAAATATCCTTTGGAGGAACGGCTTCAGGTGTGGGGATTTGGGTTTATGGCGCAAAACATCCCGTTGGGAAAATTTTCAACGATTTGGGGCTAAAAAGACCACCAGTACAAAGGGGTGATTTTTACTTCCTTGAAAATATATCCGAAGAAACCCTTGCCGATATTGATGGCGATGCTCTATTTTTGACTACTTGGGGTAGAGACAAGGATTTAGAAGCAAGAGAAAAGCTCAGTCAGAAACCTTTATGGCAAAAACTTAAAGTAGTGCAAGAAAAACAAGTATATTTTGTCGGTCAATATTGGGTAAACCCAGGAAATATTCTATCAGTTAATGCTATTCTCGACGATCTCGAACAATATTTGGTCAATGAATGAATAAAGGCGATCGCCTAGCTCAAAAACTTCATTATCTATCGCTCCTGCCCGAACATATAATTAATAATTATTATCATTAAGTAAAAATTAAACTATTTGGCGTTGAACGATCTATGACCCTAACCATTTCTTCAGCAGACTACGACCTTTAATGTCAAAAATGCTCTCAGTCACAACGCCATAATTTGAATTTTGAAGAATTTGAGGAGTGTTGGGG
>CAKZYI010000679.1 GCA_937884735.1 uncultured Pleurocapsa sp. | reverse complement strand
GAGCGTCACCTTGCCAAGGTGAATGTCGCGCGTTCGAATCGCGTCACCCGCTTAATTACAGAGCAAGCGTAGCAATTTTTTGGTAATAACTGCTGTGCATTTATTAAGATTAGATTGAGGTGCTAGATCAAGATAGCAAATCGATAATATATTGATTTTTATAAACTGCTATCGGAGTTTGTCTAGCAGTTAATCTATCATAACTCCCATCGATTAAGCGTGCATCCATACAAAACTCAGAAAATAGACTTAAGCAGCGAATATCCATGTCCCTGTCGGCGTAAAGGTAATCTTAAACCAATCGTGTTGACCGAAGCTTTGGGTTGCGATCGCTGTCAACAAATTTTTGTGGTGAAAAAAGATGGTCACGTAATTGAGCAATTATCTTCAATTTATCAGAAAAAATCCTGGCGATGGACAGGAAATCGCTGGAAAAATGCTTATGCTCGCTGGAAACAAAGTTATTTACTGTTTATCGCTTTTTTGGCTATAGGTTCAGCGATTTTGGCAATAATTGCCAAGCCGTTAGTGTTGCGTTGGCTGAGTAGCCAGAGTATCATTTTTTGGGTAGTGTTATTTCTAATTGTAAGTATACTGCTGATACTCAAGCTGTTTGTAGCCCATCGGCACTAATTAAAAAACAATGCAAAGTTCGTCAAACGAAGTATTGAATGTAGTTCGAGAATCTCATAAAGCAGCCACTAGACTGGCTCAAACTTCAGCCTCTAAAAGAAGGCTGGGAGTATCCATATTAGCTGAAGCAATGGCTAGTAGTTTTGATGAAATATTAGAAGCCAACACTATAGACTTGGAAATGAGTCGAGAAATGGCAATTTCTGAGCCAATTGCAGACTGGATCAAATTAACTCCAGAAAGATTGGAAATGACAGTTTCAATTTTACAACAGTTATCCAAATCCGCAGATCCAACAAGACGCTTAATCAATGCTCCATATCAATTAGAACCATCCCAGACCTACTGTCAGCGAATCCCTTTGGGTACGATTGCCTTGGTATATGAAGCCTTTCCTGAATTGGCGGCGATTGTTGCGGGAATGTGCCTCAAGACAGGAAACAGCTTAATTATTAGAGGGTGCAGTGCTGCCAGTAATTCTAATCAAGTCATTGCTAGTATTCTACAAAAAGCTCTGGCTGCAACCGAATTGCCATCAAATTGTATTACGAGTATATCTCCCGATTCGGGGATATCAATTCAAGAATTAGTAACTCAAGATCGTCATTTAAATTTAGTTATACCCTACGGTCGTCCTAGCCTAGTCCAACAGGTAGCAGAAAAAGCCACGGCAACGGTATTAAAAACAACTATTGGTAACTGTTACTTGTATTGGTCGCTCAGTGGCAATTTAGATTTGATTCGTCAGGTTGTCGTGGATAGTCATGACAGTGAACCCGATGCAGTTAATGCAATTGAAAAAGTACTAGTCAATCAAAATATCAAGTCTCCTGCATTACAAGCATTATTTAATAGTTTGCAGCAACAAGGTTTTCATTTGCGGGGAGATGAAGTATTGGTTGAAGCTTTTCCTGAATATCTCAAACCGATGAAGTCTGGAGAATGGCGCAGACCATATTTAAGAAAAGCTGTTGCGTTTCGGTTTGTAGAATGTTTGCCTCAAGCTGTTTCTTGGATCAATCGCTACAGTAGCGGTCATGCAGACTGTATTGTAACTGAATCTTATCAAGAAAGTCGTCAGTTTGTTCAAGGTGTAGATAGCGCATTGGTATATATTAATACCTCTCCTCGGTTTTCTCGTAATCCAGAAGGAGGAGAGGATGTATTTCTCGGTATGTCCAATCAAAAAGGTTATCGTCAAGGCTTAATTAGCGTCGAAACCTTCACTACAATCAAACAGGTAGTTCAAGGGTAGGGAATGAGGGATGAGGAACGAGAAATCAGCCAAATCATAGGGTGGGTAAAAAGAAATAGTCAGTAAGGTAATGGTTTTTCTACTGTTGCCCACCAAATTAGAATACCGCAAGCATATAATCATTGATGAATCATCCAGAAAGAATTGAACCACAACCAGGACAAGAATCAGTTTGGGATTATCCCCGTCCGCCTCGTTTAGAAAAGTCTTCTAAGCAAATTAAAATTATCTTTAATGATATTGCGATCGCAAATAGCAATAATGCTTATCGGGTATTGGAAACTAGCCATCCTCCTGTCTACTATATTCCTCCCGAAGATATTAAAACAGAGTATCTTCATCCAGCAAACTCTCAACGATCTTTTTGTGAATGGAAAGGTTTTGCTGGCTATTACGGTTTGGTGGTGGGAGATAAGCAAGTAGTTAATGCTGGTTGGTATTATTCTCAACCTACAGAAAATTTTGAATTAATTAAAGACTATACTGCTTTTTATCCGAGTAAAATGGATGCTTGCTATGTTGATGGAGAATTGGTTACAGCACAAGCAGGAGACTTTTATGGTGGTTGGATTACTAAAGATATTGTAGGCCCTTTTAAAGGCAGTGCAGGTAGTTGGGGATGGTGACTTTTTAAGTAACAGGTAATAGGTAATAAGTTAGTAATATAGGAAGAAATAATGATCAAGGCTTGGTTGTTTGGAGTAGGAATTTTGTTTGTTTTGGCTGAGTTGGGTATATGGCTAAAGCAGTTTATTTTGCCGTTACCAATTTATATTCTAGGTGGGGCTTTTCTGGCGATCGCATCTAATTACGAACAGAGTATAATTGGTATGTTCAGACAACCTGAAGCAACAACTCCCGAAGTATTGGCGCAGACTGCAACTTTGATTAAAGAAGCTAAAATGCTTGAGGATAATAGCACTGTTTCTAGGCTTCCTTTTGCATCAGAAAAACAAAAAGTAGATGAATAATAAGTAATAGGAATCGCGAGTGGATTTGTTAATGCGATCGCTTTACCTAAAATATTCTTGTGAAACAAATACAGGCTGACTAAAACCTTTTTTCTGCTGCTTTTTGATTCTAATCAAACGATTTACTAAATTATCTTGAGTCTTTAAATAATTATCTAAACAGTTAACTTGGCTTTGATAATCTCGATCTGTTTTACAAACTATAATTCCTGAATGTTGAACACCGTTATTGTGCAATTTAATAAAGTCATCTCTATTAAATGTAATAACAGCAAGACTATTTCGCGTAGCATAATTTAAAACTTCGTCATCAGGAATACTTTGATTAGCTTGCCCTGCTCCATAACTGGTAATTACAGTATGACCTAGTTTTCTGAGCATTTTAACCATGTCCAAGACAAAGTTTTCATTGGAATAAAAGCTGAATCGTGCCATGAAATATTAGTTGTCCATTTCAGCAACAACAGTATCTATTTCTGATTTATGGTTATAGTAGTAACCCCAAACAGCAGTTAAATCTTCTAAATTTAAGCCTGGGTAATTGTTTAATAATTCTTGTTCTGTCGCACCCTGTTGACGAAGAGATACTAAAGTCCAGACAGGTATTCTAGTATTGCGAACACAAGCATGACCGCCACATACTCCAGGTGTTTTTGTGATAGTTTCTGTGATCTGCATTAATATTACTCTTTCATAATCTTTATTTAATCGTATTCAAGTCAATTATTAATCCCGCCTCGTATTGTTGGCGATCAAATGTAAAACTAAGATTATATTGCCACCAGTCTCGATGAAAATTTTGAAAATCAGACCAAGTTACGGTATTTTCTGTAAGTGTAATCTTAGCTAACAAAAACCAGCACTCAATAATTCCGCAAGTGCATCCAAGTAAAGTAGTTTTATTTCTTATAATATTTTCTGGCTTTGCCATAAATTTGCCCGTGAAATCTTTTGCTTCATCTAAGAAATATCTTGAAGAAAACTTTATCATCCATAAAGGAAGCGGTTGATAATCACCTGCTACAAGCAAAAGTTCATTTAAATCTTCATCTTCTTTATTTTCATAGCTTTCGTAATCTGCTCTGATACCAGCTAACTCTATCTCTTTAACAATATCTATCAAAGAACGATTGTTGATATAAATATCACCAGTCTTAGTTAACTTGAAATTATCCTTATTACTCATTGAAATAATCAACTGTAATTCTGCAATTTACAATGTCTCATTTTAAATCTTGGTAATCATCTTTACTATTAAACAGATTGTCTTAATTACGGGATTTAAATTTTTTAACGCTAACCTGTATCGTCAGGCGAGTGAGATAGCTACGACGCGTTGTAGGGAGTTATAAGTTTAGTTACCCTCTATATTAGAAATTGCTTGTTTTAAAATTTCTTCTTGTTTTACTGTGTCTATATTTGCAGGAATAGTAATAACATTTTGTTTTGGTCTTGACTTTAGTTCTTTTAGAGCCTCTTTATCATCACGGTTATCTAAAAGGTATTGTTTTAATTCGCTTTTCGTCATTGATTTATATTTCATCACCTATTTCCACTTCTACTGTTGAATTTGAGTATATGGTTACTTCTATTGTGGCTTTTTTTCCTGCTAAGATGAAAAACTCATTAGTATCTTCATCATAAAGAAATAGTAGGATATCCTGTCTGAGATCGGATAAAGCATGACAAGCTTGAACCGTCTTGAGCAATTGCTCGTAATTTGGCATTTTCTGCAATTATTATTTTGTTGATTATCTTATGCCTTGGCATCAAGTAAAGAAGATTGTCATACAACTTTTGCAGAAAGATAATCGCCTTTATTCTCAGATTTCTCTACAATCATAGGTATATATAAAGAAATTTTAAGAAGCTAGGGTATATGAAACGGATTGTCTTGATTGCGGGATTTGAATCTTTTAACGCTAACCTCTATCGGAAGTCAGCAGAGATGGCTACTGCACGTTGTGGGGAGTTAGAAGTAATTGTCTTTAGCGATCGCGATATTACCGCTTCTCCTAGTTTAGTAGAAGATGCGTTAAAGTCTGCTGATGTCTTTTTTGCCAGTTTGGTATTTGATTATGACCAAGTGATGTGGCTGCGGGAAAGAGTTAAAGATATTCCTATTAGGCTGGTGTTTGAGTCGGCTTTAGAATTGATTAGCCTAACGCAATTGGGTAAATTTGCTATTGGTGATAAACCCAAGGGGATGCCCAAGCCTGTTAAATTTATCCTGAGTAAATTTAGTAATGGCAAAGAAGAAGATAAACTGGCTGGTTACATTAGCTTTTTAAAAACAGGACCTAAATTACTTAAATACATTCCAGGTAAAAAAGTACAGGATCTTCGTAACTGGCTAATAATCTATGGCTATTGGAATGCAGGAGGAACAGAAAACGTTGCTTCGATGTGTTGGACGTTGGCAGAGAAATATCTAGGCTTGACTGTCGGCGAAATTCCTCAACCAATTGAAACCCCTAACATGGGTTTGTTGCATCCTGAATACCAGGGATATTTTACATCGCCACAAGATTATCTAGATTGGCACAGAAACCACGTAGAGACGTTTCATGAAACGTCTCCACATCCAACCGTCGGCATATTGCTATATCGCAAGCACGTCATTACCAATCAACCCTATATTCCCCAGCTAATCAAGCATTTTGAATCCCAGGGACTGATCCCCCTCCCCATATTTATCAACGGTGTAGAAGGTCATGTCGCAGTTAGAGACTGGATGACTACGGCTTACGAACAAGAACAAAGACAACAGGGTAACAAGGAAATATTATCTTTAAAAAATGATGCAGTAAAAGTAGATGCAATTGTCTCTACTATAGGCTTGCCCCTTGTTGGAGGTCCCGCAGGATCGATGGAAGCGGGGAGACAGGTTGAAGTAGCTAAAAGAATTTTAACGGCGAAGATTATACCTTATATAGTTGCTGCACCCCTGCTTATTCAAGATATTCATTCGTGGACTCGTCAGGGTATAGGCGGTTTACAAAGTGTGGTGTTATATTCCTTGCCCGAATTAGATGGGGCGATCGATACAGTGCCTTTAGGTGGTTTAGTAGGAGAAGATATTTATCTCGTACCTGAAAGACTCCACCGTCTGACGGGTAGACTTAAAAACTGGATTGGCTTGCGTCAGACTCCTACACCAGAAAGAAAGCTGGCGGTTATTTTATACAACTTTCCTCCTGGCTATGGCGCAGCGGGTACAGCAGCATTATTAAATGTGCCGAAAAGTTTACTCAACTTACTTCACTCACTAAAAGCCCAGGGTTATGACGTGGGTGAGTTACCAGAAGATGGCGAGGAAATAATTAAACGGGTAAAAGAAGCAGATGAATCTGTTACCCCTGTTAATCAGGTAAACGTTCGTACTTTAGAAAAATGGCTGGGATATCTCCAAACCAAAAAAATTGAAAAACAATGGCAGTCTTTAACTGGTACAGGAATTAAAACCTACGGCAATGAATTTCAGATTGGTGGGGTTCAATTTGGTAGCGTTTGGATAGGAGTGCAACCACCATTAGGTATTG
>CAKZYI010000678.1 GCA_937884735.1 uncultured Pleurocapsa sp. | reverse complement strand
CAGGCCACATTATTAAAGCAGCTTGTTCTCCTCTCCCATCTGGACCAAGAGTTCGCGCTGTAATCATCCCCGTCAGGACATTGATAGCCAAAATGCCGATCATGGTCGCCATAGTTTGGGCAGTGGCAGCTACGCTACCTTTGCCCTTTATAAGCCAACTGACTTTTTTGCCAAAATTTTGAAGCATGTAATTATTTTTTCAGCTGTGGTGAGAATACATTGAAAGACTAAAGAGAAAATAGTTGACTTATATTAAATATCTAGAGTTTGATAGTTTTATGACGAGAGTTTTGATTTCTCAGCAATCGAGGCAAAATTAGAAGCAAAATCTTGAAATCTCGCAGCAATGACCAGTGACAAAGGTAAACATAACTTTTGCTCGATATAGCTCTCAAATCTAATTGAGGCGATCGCCAGGGAGTAATACTAACAATTCCTGGTGCTATGTTTAAAACTTTACGCCGTCCGCCATTGAGACAAAAGGCCTCACCTAAGGCGAAAGGGTACTGACCGATTAGGCTCATTTCTCCCCGCAGTACATTGATGAGTTGAGGTAGCTTGTTGATGCCAACTTTAGAACCTTGACGACTCCAAAAACCAGAATAGTTGCCTGTTGCCCAATTAAACGTTTTAAAGATTAATCCTCTTCTGCCAATACACCATTGCTTTTCTAAAAATGCTTTGCCAGCCAATTTCTGCTTTAAGGCGATCGCTAATCCGATCGGACTCAATAACAAAATGAGAGACAAGGCTAGGGTAAAATCAACCGTCCTCTTGACTTTCCAAGCTAAGGTATTTTGTACCAAAGATAAATTGCGATCGCTAGGAAGACGCAAAAACATCTGCTTATTAGTTTTTTCTCCCGCCACAGCCCATTTTTTCACTTCTTCTTCTCCCAGGCTGGGAGTAAGATGAATGCGCTTAATCGGAGATTTTTGCAGACAATTAACTAACCACCAGTCTGATTTGAGAGCAACAACATCTAGGGAATCGAGGTCGCGATCTTGCTTGACGATTAGGGTTTTATCCCGCCATTGGAGGTAGCATTGACTCATAGAAGATGAACTATCTTCTGCTGCTGGATTTGAACCGATTGTCCTGAGTTGAGTTATCTGTACATAGTTAACCATTGTTTTTAGTTCCTTAATTACCAACTTTTTTTACACCTGAGCGTAGGGCAGGTAGCGTTTATTTTTTAGATATCTCTTTTGAATTTCCTTGGAGTCATTGGCAACAATTCCAATAAGATTCAGGCGATCGAGCAGGCTAAACGTCTCAGATACCTGAGTAAAGCTGGCTTTTTCTAAACGAGCCACTACTACAGTACCGCTACAGCAGGAAGCTACCTTGATTGCATCTACCATGCCAATTGCAGGAGGGGTATCAACCAGAACCAAATCGTATAGTCCTTCAACTCTGCGAATGAAATCTTGTAGTCTCTCCGAACTAAGTAGCTGAACTGGGTCAACCGTAATCGAACCAGAAGTGAGAACATCAATAGACAAATTAGACAGAGCTACGGTTGATGTATTGGGTGTTTTCGTTCTTCCTGCCAGCAGATCTGATAGTCCAATATCATTAGGAATTCCTAGCTTGTCGTGGATACTGGGACGACGTAAGTCTCCATCAACTACCAAGACTCGTTTGTTACGGCGAGCCGCACTCAAAGCTAGTCCCAAGGTGATAGTAGACTTACCCTCCCCAGGAATCGCGCTAGTAACCGCTACGGATTTGACCTTAGAATTTTGTACGGTTTGGCTATTTTGAATATTTTCATAGATCAAATCTAAAGATTCACGAAATGGTAGCCATTCTATGATTTTGAGGGGCAATTCTTCAGTGCGATCGCTTTTCAAGAAAGGTAAACGAGGCACAAAGCCATCGTCTTTGATTTTTGATAGCCCAGGAGTAGTACCCAACAAAGGTAGATTTGCCTGATCTCTCAACTGTTTAGTACCACGGATTTTGTTATCAGAAGCTTCGATAATAAAGACGCTAACTGAACCAGCAAAGAAGGCAAAAATAGTTGAGAGAGCGATATCTTTGGGCAAATTGTGTCCAATTTTTTCGCCCAGTTGGGGAGGTTCAATTACTTCCCAACTAAAACCACCACGATTGATGATAATGCCAATTTCTTGACGGTGTTCGAGTAATTTTTTTAAAGTTGCCTGATTGATTTCTACTTCTTGTTCGAGGCTATTGTATCTAGCAATCAGATTGGGAAATTCGTTGAGTCTTTGCTTTAACCTTTGTTCGGTTTCGGCTAGGCTTTGTTCTCTAGATTCTATGTCGATTAGTTCACTTTTAGCCGCACTCAACGCCCTTACTTTTTCCAAATCTCCAGAGTCTAGAGGGCGACGATTTTCTAGACTATCGATGTTAGCGATCGCTAAATCTTCTGAACCTAGAATTTTCTGAGCTTCTTGTTTGAGTAATAACTGTTTATTGTTACGCTGACTCAACAAGCTCTGAACTATGGGACTAGATTCTGTAAATTTGCTGCGCTGCTCTTCTAGCTCTAGATCGACTCTTTGTAGCTCATCCAAAAGGCTTTGGTAACGGGGAGATAAAGTTAGCCTAGCATCGGTATTAAAACTCTCTCCTGCGGTTAAGCCAGCCAAGTCTTGTTCTAGAGCATTATACTTACTCTGAAACTGTCTGTACTGGGCTTTGAGTTCCTCCCTTTTTTGTTGAACATCCTTCAAACCTTGAGACATGTTAAGGGCTTCGGTTGAAGGGGCAATCAGATTATATTGGGTTAATAATGCTTCTAAATTTCTTTCAGAATTAGTTAGTTTGGCTCTTACCTCTGGGATTTGTTTATTGATAAAACTCAGCCCTTCTTTTAGCCTTTTACTTTGTTGATCTAAGTTATACTCCAGATAAACTTTTTGAATTGCCTTTAAGACCTTGAGAGTTCTTTGGGAGGTATTACCTTGAAAGTTGGCTTTAAAAATTTTAGTTCCAACTTCTCTTTTATCTTCTTTTTCTTTTAGCTGGGCTACTACCAGCTGATTTTTAATTTCTTCAGTAGTAATATTGGGATAATCAGATTTTAATTCTTCTACAGCTCTACTAAGCAACTGAGAACTACGCATCAAAATGACTTGGGTAGCATAATCAACCTGAACAGTGGATTGAGTGGGGTCAAACTCGTCACTGTCATATTTACTTTGATAATTAGGCTCAATCAACAACTGCATTGAGCTTTCATACTTGGGCTTTTGAGTTAAAACAAAAGGTAAACTAAGAGCGAGTATTCCACTAAACACCCCCAAAAAATAAGATCTTCTTCGCCAAAAAATTGAGAATAGCTCACCGTATCCTAGTTCAGTAGAATTTTCTATATTATAGATATCTTGATTCATGCAATAGTTCGTCCTTGATATAGTTGTTTGATTGGCTGAATATTCAAGACCTTTAACTAAAAATTTCTAAGGCAGAAGAACCATAAAATTCTCCGACAATCTGTTTGACTTTGCCAAAAAATACTGACTCAGAAAAGTTGTTGACTGCGTGATTCCGAATTTTGTGATAGTCCCACTCGGTTTCTTCGGCTTTACGCAGAGCATTATGTAAAGCTTCTGGAGTTTGGGGTGAAAATAAGATTCCTGTTTCGCCGTCAATTTGCGTGTCGAGAACTCCCCCCGCACCATAGGCAATTACAGGAGTGCCACTGGCATTGGCTTCTATAGGAACTAGCCCATAATCTTCAAGAGCCATGACAATCACTCCCTTGGCTTTTGACATCAATTGGTTGCGAAAATCGTCTTCAACATAACCAAGAAATTTGACATTTTCTAAAGCTCTAGACTCTAGTTTTTCTCTTTCTGGGCCATCGCCAATAATAATTAAAGGCAACCCCAGCCAGTTGAAAGCTTCGATGACAATATCAAGTCGCTTGTAGCTAATCATGCGAGAAGATACCAAATAATAGTCATCTTTGACATCGGAAAAGACAAACTTGCCAGTGTCAACGGGATAGTTAACTGTTAAAGCATTTCTCTTGTAGAGTCTTTCGATTCTCTCGGCAACGATGCTAGAGTTGGCTATATATAAATCAGGCTCTTGGGCATACTCGACATCAACTTTTCTAATTAAATTGAAAACTTGATTGATTAAGGGTGAAAATGACTTAAAACCACTATTTTCCTGAAGATAAGTTCTGGTGTCCCAGAGAAAACGAGTCACATTATGGCAAAAGCAAATATGCATCGCTCCTGGTTTTTTCCTTACAGCTATGGCAAAGCATGAGGTACTGCTGATGATCAGGTCGTATTCTTGTAAGTCCATAGAACGAAAGGCTGGATAGTAAAACGGTGCAAAAAGACGGAAGTAATTAGTCACTCCTGGGATATCTTGAAGAAAGGTAGTGTTAACCTCCCTTCCTTCCATATCTACTGTTTTGTCCTCACTATATATAGATGTATATATGTCCCCTTGGGGAAAATAGGAGCAAAGCATGGCAAATATTCTTTCTGCCCCACCTTTTTGCGTCAGGTAATCGTGAACTAAAGCAATTTTCATAACAGAATCAACCTTATGGACATTTATTAGTTAGAAGTTAATATCTATTGAGCCTTCGGTTGTATTATTTTGAATGTTAAAGATATTTTGATGTTCCTCTTCTCTAGCATTCACGAAGAAGGTAAAGAATTTGAGTAAATCATATTAATTTTGGCTGAAAAAATCATATCTTGAATGACTGACGACTTTAGTAAGGAGGAAGTAAGGTTTTAGTAATTAGGTAGTACTGCAAACAATTGAAAAGAGTATAATTAGAATTTTGCTTAATTGTAAGGAGAGAGTTAAATAATTGTTCGCCAATCGTTGATAATTGATTAAGTGACGTTTCTAGCAAGAAAATTAATGGCAACAATTAACGATAACTATCTCAAATTAAAAGCAGGATACTTATTCCCTGAAATTGGTAGAAGAGTCAGTGCTTATGCAGCAGATAATCCCGATGCACCGATTATCAAATTGGGTATTGGCGATGTCACTGAACCTTTGCCAGCTGCTTGTCGCGACGCAATTATTGAGGCGACCAAAGAAATGGGCGATCGCGCTACTTTTAAAGGTTATGGCCCAGAACAAGGATATCTTTGGTTAAGAGACAAAATCGCCCAACATGATTTTAAATCTCGCGGTTGTGATATAGATGCTTCAGAAATCTTTATCTCAGACGGATCTAAATGCGACTGCGGTAATATCCTCGATATTTTTGGTGATAATAATAAAATTGCTGTTACCGATCCTGTATATCCTGTGTATGTCGATACTAACGTCATGGCAGGACATACAGGAGATGCTACGGCAGATGGGAAGTATGAAGGGTTAGTTTATCTGCCAATTAGTGCCGATAATGACTTTACGGCTCAAATTCCTAGTGAGAAAGTAGATTTAATCTATCTTTGTTTCCCTAACAATCCTACAGGAGCAACTGCTACCAAAGAACATCTTAAAGCCTGGGTAGATTATGCCAAACAACATGGCTCTCTAATTCTCTTTGATGCAGCATACGAAGCCTTTATTACCGATCCAGATTTACCCCACTCTATTTATGAAATAGAAGGTGCCAAAGACTGCGCGATCGAATTTCGTTCTTTTTCTAAGAATGCAGGATTTACAGGTACTCGTTGCGCCTTGACAGTTGTCCCCAAAAACCTAACGGGTAAAGCTAGTGATGGTTCGGATGTTGAAATCTGGAAGCTGTGGAATCGTCGTCAATGTACTAAATTTAACGGCGTATCTTACATTGTGCAAAGAGGAGCAGAGGCAGTTTATTCTGATGCAGGACAGGCTCAGATTAAAGAATTAGTTGCTTTTTACTTAGAAAATGCCAAAATAATCCGCGAACAGCTAACCGCAGCAGGAATCCAAGTATACGGCGGCACTAATGCCCCTTATGTTTGGGTCAAAACCCCCAATGGTTTATCTAGCTGGGACTTCTTTGATAAATTGTTGTTCAACTGCAACGTAGTCGGTACGCCTGGATCTGGATTTGGTGCAGCAGGGGAAGGATATTTCCGTATTTCTGCATTTAATAGCCGTGACAATGTTAACGAGGCAAGGAAACGTATTACTGAAAAGTTTAAAGCCTAGTTTTTGATTAAGCTGATGGTTATTAGCTTTATAAGAGATCGCACTATTACCTAAAAAGCGCGATCTCTTTTTTATATTACTTGCTAATGGTTAATGGTTAACGGCTAACGGCTAATGGCTAACGGCTAATGGCTAATGGCTAATGGCTAAT
>CAKZYI010000677.1 GCA_937884735.1 uncultured Pleurocapsa sp. | reverse complement strand
TATCTACACCTTCGCAATTAGTAATCTCGATAATCTCTGCGACAAAATCCAGGTTGCGGGAGTTCATGATGTGTTTGATTCCCAGAGATTTAAGATAATTCCATTTACCCGTACTGGCGGTAGCAAATACTTCCGCACCAGTTTCCTGCGCCAATTGAATTGCAGCTTGTCCAACTCCCCCCGCAGCACTATGAATTAAAACCCGTTTTCCTGACGCAATTTTCCCTAGATGACAGAGAGTATAATAAGCCGTGAGAAAAGTAACGGGAATCGTCGCAGCATCGATATGGGATAGATAATCTGGAAATTTTGCTACAAGCGATCGCCCTACTGTGGCATACTGACTAAATGTATCGGGTGCGATCGCAATTACTTTATCCCCTATATTTAAATCCCTAACATTATCTCCAACTGCAACAATTTCTCCCGCACATTCGCAACCCAAACTAGCATCACCAGGATATAAGTTTAGGGCGGTTAATACATCGCGAAAGTTTAAACCTGTAGCTTTTATTTGGATTTCTATTTTATTAGTATCAGGTTGTTGTCGAGTTTTCGATTTAAGATATAAATTATCTAATGAACCAGAATTATCGATTGCTAAGTAACTAGGTCGATCGTTACTATCTAATAACTTAGGCGGTTGATATCTACTCAATCTAGGTAAATAACGGTTATTCTCTCTGAAAATTATTTCTGTTTCAGTTGTCTTGCTAGAGATTTCTGCTATTAAGTTTTCTATTTGGCTTTCAACACTATAAGCAGGATCTAAATCGATTCTGGTACAGTTTAATTCTGGATGTTCTAAAGCGATCGCCTTACCCATACCCCATACTGTAGATTGAATTAATCCTGTTATTTGTTTTTCTCTATCTATCCCTACTGCACCTTGAGTAACTAAAACTAATTGCTCAATATTAATGTTATTCTTAACTAAACCCTGAACCAATTTTAAAATCGGATTAGTTACTTGCTTCGATAGCTCATTTATATTATCTATTTCAAGATTATCTGAGTTACATAAGTAAACTATTTTTTCTAGATTATAATGCCGTTCTTTTATAGCTCGGAAAAGCTGTTCGATATCTTCAGACGATTCAAAATTAATTGCAAATTCAGTATCATTTAATTGCTGATATTCATCGCTCGCATAAACAAAATTACAATACTGTTCTTGTTTATTTAATACTGTGTTTAATACCTGGTTTATTTTTTGGCATTCGCAAAATACCAATCCTTGTAGAGACGTATCATGATACGTCTCTACATTGTTACTAATTACTATTCCTTGACTATCTTCATAACCGTTAAGAGTAACTGTATTATCAAATCCATTATCTTGTAATAAATTTTCCCATTGCTTTGCTGTAATCAAAGGATGTGATTCGCGCAAGTCGTTATCTTTAAACTTCCACCAACCATCTGTTAAACCAAAAATTAAATCTACCCAATATAAAGGTTGTGTTCCTTCTACTAATAAGAAAAGTCCTTTATTTACTAATAACTTCCGAACATTACTAACAGTCACCGCTAATTTTTCTGTAGCGTGAATTACATTGACTGCGATAATCAAGTCATATTCTGCTAGTTGTTGTTCTTGTTCGATATCTAATATTTGGTAATTAACAAAATCATATTCAGCAAACCTTTCTTTTGCTTTAGATAAAAATAATGGTGAGATATCGCTAAAGGTATATTCAAAATTTTGAGCTTGTAATTCTGGCAATAAATAAGCTGTAGTACTTCCCGTACCTGCGCCTATTTCTAATATTTTGAGCTTGTGTGAATTAGGTTTATTTTTAATTGCTGCGAGGACAGCACTTTTGATAATGGTATTTAAATATCTAGCGTGATACGAGTCTTGATATAAATTGGTTAGGCTAAAAAGATCGCCTTGAGGGAATAGAATATCTAAGGGATTTACTTTTCCTTGTAAAATGCGATCAAGTTGCGAACCGCACTTATTTAATAAATTTAATTCGGCTTGTATTTCTGGGTGCTGTTGTAGTTTATTTAACTTAATTTCTAAATTAACTTTACCTACAGGATGAACAACATTCCAAGTATTATCTGATTTAATTAATATATTTTCTGCTGCTAATATTTCTAATAGACGTATGAATAATCTTTGTTGCGCTGATACTATTTTATATTTATTTATTAGTTCGTTGATCGCGAACGAATCACCTAACCGTAATTGCAAGCCGATATTATTAAAAGCTTGAAATATATAAGCGAGGCTTAAATTTTCTAATTCTGGGACTAACTGTTTATATCTTGATAAATCTGTTGTGAGTCTAGTATCTTGAGCTACTTTTTCTTTAATAATATTTGGCTTGACTAAGAAATTAGAATCTAAACTAAGTAATTCTTTATGCCACTTTATCTCATATAGCCAATCATCATAATTATTATCTCTACTATTGAATAACTGCGAAGTAGCTTTTTTCAGTAATAACTTATTAATTTTGGCAATTACTTTACTCTCGCTGTCTAACAAATAAATGTCAGTAAAATAATTATTGTTAACGCAACTTAATTCAACGCATCCCCAATAGTCTTTGGTATAGTCTAATATCTGCCCGTTAAAAGATAATTCTTCTAAAGCAATGGGTAAACAAGTATCTGCTTCACTGTCAGGAAAAGCTGTACCAATAGTTTGCAAACAAGCATCTAAAATAACGGGATGTAGCTGATAATTATCTCTGATCGGTAGTAGCTTTTCTGGTAACTCTATCTTAGCTAAAGCTGTATTCTCACCACTCCATAATTTTGCGATCGCCTGAAAGCTTTCACCATAATCTAAACCCTGTTGGCTTAATTCCTGATAGTAACTATCCCTATCTATCTCTTGCTGACATTTTTGCTTAAATTCGGTTAATAGATTATTTTCTGTTGAAATAAATTCTACTGACTTTAGTTTCCCTATAACGTGAGTCAACCAATTTTTATCATCTGATAAGCTAACTATTTCCAGACTATAATTATCATCTTCTGGAGTAAGAATAAATTGAATTATTGTATCAGATTCTGTAATCACTAAAGCCTGTTGTATACTAATACTTTCTAAAACAAAATTAGAATTATTAAAAATATCTTTACCCGCACTAAGAGCCATCTCTAGATAACCTGCCGCGGGCATAATCGCTCGATTGAAAACTTGATGGTCTGCTAAAAACTCAGGACAGGTTAAATTAACTTTAGTCTCATAAATAATACTATTACTACGAGCAATATTTAATCTAGAACCAAGTAGAGGGTTAATACAATTTTTATTTACTAAGGCAGTACTAATAGGTTTAACATCTAACCAATAACTTTTTTTCTGAAAAGGATAAGTTGGCAAAATAACTCGCTGGTAATCGCCATGACGATAAAAACTATCCCAATCAATCTCAACGCCATGACTATACAAACTAGCAACACTATTGAGTATAACTTCGCGATCGCTTTCTTGCTCTCTCAAACTAGAAACCCATAGATACGATCCCCCCCAGCCCCCCTTACTAAGGGGGGTGCGTGATAGCGCGGGGGGATCTTCCTCCAAACAAAACCGCGCCATACCTAATAAAACAGGCTTACTTCCACATTCTAGTAATACTTTATAACCAGCATCATCTAAAGTTTGAATACTACTCTTAAACAGCACAGGATTAATAATTTGCCGACACCAATATTCAGCCGTAGCTATTTCTGAAGTAATAATATTTCCTGTTACGTTGGAAACAAGATCGAGTTCGGGTACAAAATAATCAATACCCTCAGCAACCAAACCAAACTCCTCCAACATTGGCTGCATTAAAGGAGAATGAAAAGCATGAGAAACATTTAATTGCTTGTATTTAATCTCATCTTGTTCTAACTCTTCAACAATAAAATTAATTGCCTTATCTTCTCCAGAAATAACAATACTGCGATCGCCATTTATGGCAGCAATAGATACTTTATCCTGACAAGGTTTAATTAATCGCTCGACTAACTCTAAATCTCCTAAAATCGACACCATCAAGCCATTTTGAGGTAATTGCTGCATCAATCTACCTCTCGCAGCTACCAACTTTAAGGCATCTTCTAAACTAAATACTCCAGCTACAGTTGCAGCTACATATTCGCCGATACTATGTCCCATAACTCCACTAGGTTTTACACCCCATGACATCCATAACTGCGCTAGGGCGTATTCGATGGTAAATAATGCAGGTTGAGTATATTGCGTTTGGTTTAGAGCGGGAGAGGCGAGGGAAGCAGAGGAAGCGGAGGAAAAAATTATGTTTTTTAATGATGTATCTAGGTATCGTTCGAGAATTTGAAAACAGCGATCGCAATTTTCTCTAAACACTGTTTCGGTTTCATATAATTCCTGTCCCATTCCTACATATTGCGATCCTTGTCCTGTAAAGAGAAACGCAGTTTTATTATGATGATTCTGCAACGGCGTATCATGGTACGTCCCTGCGAGGTTTTGTCTTAATTCATCAGTTGAATGACCAGTAATAGCCAAACGATGCTTAAAATGCGATCGCCCTACATTAGACGTATAACAAATATTTTTAAGGAAAATAGAATTGTTTAAATACTCTCGATATTTTTTAATCAATGCTTGTAGTGCTGCTTCACTTTTTGCCGATAGAGTTAATAAATGTAGTTTCTCCTCCTCGTCAGCCTTTACAGAGATATTTACATTCCCAACAACGATATGAGCATTAGTACCGCTCATGCCAAAAGAGCTAACCCCAGCAATACGAGTCTCATCATTCCAGGGAGAAAGATGATTGCCAACTTCAATGGGTAATTTATCCCAAGGTATATAAGGATTAGGTTCATCGCAATTAAGATGAGGCGGAATAGCTTTATGTCGAATCGACAAAATTATTTTAATTAAGCCTGCTACTCCCGCAGCCGATTCTAAATGTCCAAAATTTGTTTTAACAGACCCTATTTTTAATTTATGCTCTCTACTGCTTTTAAATACTTTGCCTAATGCTAAGACTTCAATCGGATCGCCTAAAGATGTTCCCGTACCGTGAGCTTCTATATAACCAACATCCTCTGGTTTTACCTGGGCATTAAGGAGTGCTTCAGTTATTACTGCTTCTTGAGCATTACCATTGGGAGCGGTTAAACCGTTACTTTGTCCGTCGTGATTGACCGCAGAGCCTTTTATTACCGCTAGAATATTATCATTATTCGCGATCGCATTACTCAATCTTTTCAATACTACAACACCGCATCCTTCACCCCGCACGTAACCATCCGCACTGGCATCGAAGGTTTTACAGTGTCCGTTGGGAGATAAAGCCTTAAGACGACAAAAGCCGATTGTAACTTCGGGAGAGAGCATCAAATTTACTCCTCCTGCGATCGCTAAATTAATCTCTTTATTCCGCAGACTTTGACAGGCTAAATGCACCGCCATTAAAGAAGATGAACAGGTTGTATCTAGCTGTAGAGTTGCCCCCTGTAAGCCCAATACATAAGCGATTCTCCCTGCGGTGATGCTGCTGGTATTACCCAAGCTATTAAAAGCGTCGATGCGCGTCGGATCGCCCGAATTGATACTGCGACGGGAATAGTCATCAAAACACTGTCCGATAAATACGCCCGTTTTACTCCCTCTCAGTTTAGCCGTAGATTGCCCCGCATTTTCTAAAGCATTATGAGTTACTTCTAACAACAATCTTTGTTGCGGATCGATCGCCTTTGCCTCTCTGGGAGAAATACCAAAAAATTGCGGATCGAACTTATCTTCATATTCAATAAAACCGCCATAACGAGCGTACATTTTCCCTGGAGCATCTGGATCGCGATCGTAATATTCATCTATATCCCAACGAGTTTTCGGAACTTCAACAATCCCATCTACCCCATTTTTCAACATCTCCCAGTAAGCATCTGGGTTATCCGCCCCGCCAGGAAACCGACAGTCCATACCAATCACAGCTATGGGTTCGTGTTTCTCTTGCTCGACGCGATCCAATTGCGCTCGCATTTTCCGCATTTCCACCAGAGCATCTTTGAGAAGCTTTTGATAATCAATCTCGCTCATCCGTTATCCCTCCCCTGAGCCAAAGCAATTTCTGCCAAAAGCGATCGCGCCAACTCATCCTCTGATAGCGCGTCTATATCCTGTTTTGGGCTAGACGAATTCGATTCAATAGGCGAATAGCATTTGCCTCTACCCTCCTTCTTGCCTGCTTCTTTGCTTTCTGATTGTTGTAAAGACAAGGCATGCCTTGTCTCTCCTGACTCCTGACTTGCCAAATACCCCGCTAACGCCTCAATACTAGGAAAATTCCAGGCTAAAGTAGGTTCGATTTCCAAATCATCTGGTAGCCACTCCTCCAAATCCTGCGCCAACTCTACCGCCATGACTGAATCTATACCGTAATCAGCAAATGAAAGGCTGCGATCTATTTTCTCTAGAGGAATCTGTAATTTATTACTCAACCATTGCGATAACCAACTTTGTATTGATTGATTTTTGCTTAAAATTGTGGGACTTAATTTTCTTCCTCCCCCCATAATTGGGGGGCTGGGGGGGCGATGATTGAATTTTTCTAGCGATCGCTTTAATTCCAATGTGGACAAATGCTCATCGCCCCTACATAATAATTCATCCAATTCCCCATCTTCCCCAACCAAATTTTGCTGTATATCGCCGATCGCCTCTTTATAAGAATCAATTAACCCACTGGTAATATCCGCCGTCTCTGTAACCAATTCATCTGGAGTAACAGTAAGAGCGTTATCTATCTTTTGCTGAAACTCCAACTCTAGCCAAGCGATCGCTTTCTTGATGAGCATTCCCTTGCGCCTTGCGTCGACGCGGGGTCTCATCGCTCTT
>CAKZYI010000676.1 GCA_937884735.1 uncultured Pleurocapsa sp. | reverse complement strand
TTAAAAGTGTTTCTTCTCGCTATTAAAGGGGCGATCGAGAAATTTAAATTTAACGGCTAACGGTTAGTACATATTCTCCTGAACCGCCTTCGTCATAGGCATTTACGATTACGTTGTAAGTACCATTTTCGGGAATAGTAACTCTAATGCGAGAATTACTATTTTCTTCATTTATATCGTCGTTTTGTTCGATAATATTGCCTTTAGAATCAATCAAAGCTACAAAAGCGTCAAATTCATCGCTTTCTAAGGCAATAGTAAAGGATTCTCCAGATTTGGCACTCAAAGGATAGGAGTCATAAAAGCTACCATCTTCTGCAATTATGCGGTCGCCTTCTTCTAAAACTCCTCTCTCAACATTTTCTAGAAGTCTCGAATTATCAGAGTTAGTGGCGATTTGTTCTTCGTCTTCCATATTTTCTTCTGCTTCAAAGACCTCTTCCTTTTCTTCTTCCTGGCTATCGGCTACTTCTTCTTCAAGATCTTCGTCCCCTATTTCCGCCACATCTTCTTCAAGATCTTCGTCTTCTATTTCTGCTACTTCTTCTTCGAGATCTTCGTCTTCTATTTCTGCCACTTCCTCATTACCCGATTCAGATCGATCATTGTTTTCGACTTTTACATCTTCTTCACTTTCTACCGCAGGTTTTTCTGCTTCAGCAGCAGGTAAATCAGCTTCAGGAGGTTCTGGGGTGGTTGGTGGTAATTGGGGCTGTGGAGGCTGAGGTAGAGTCTCTAGAGCAACGTCTGTATTTTCAGTGACTATATCAGGTTTGTCTTCGACTTGAGGAATGTCTGGCTGATTTGTAGTTGGCTCTATTTTTTCTGGAGCAGGAGTAGGTTGTTGACTGGCAATGCTTTCTGTCTCAGTAGGAGAACTGTCTGGCTGTTTATCTACAGTACTATCAACTTCAGGATTGGAATAGGCGATCGCGCAAACCTTAGCATAGCGAGGATCGTTTTGACAAACTACCCCTGTGTCTTCCGCATTAGGACTTAACAGTTTTTTACGTCGACGGCGATCGGGAAAAAGTTCATCTACCACCAAGCTCATTACAATACCTTTGGGAGTAATTCTACCGTAGCTAATATTTTGAATATTTTTATTAGCAGAAGCAAAATCTTCTAATTTTTGAGTGGCGGCAGCAGAAGTTTGTTCGGAAGTGCTTAAAGGAGGTAAAGGTTTTTGTTCTTTTAATACAGAGATCGCTTCATTAATTGCCTTTTCCAGTCTGTGCGCCCTGATCGGTTTTTCTCCAGGGAGTTTTAGCCAAATATTATCGTAATATTGTTTTTGATCTTCCAACCAATGAGCATAGCCTTGAGGGTTGGTTCTAACTCGATTAATTTCAGCTAATATTTCTGGTTCTACATCAATCGGATCGACTTTATCTGCTGGTTGGTCATTGGTCTGCAATACCGATTCTTGAGCAATTGTACGCAACGGATAGATGCCTAAAACAAGAAGATTAACGGTTAGGCTAAGAGTGCAAATTGCAAAACTGGGTAGATAAACTTTAACCATCTTAAGTTTCTTACATTGTTATAATCTCTTGACACTACCTGCCATTTTGAGAGGATAGACTTCTCATAAACAGAAAATTGGCAAAACACAAAACCGTGTTGAGCTTTTTTGTGAGGTTGAGATATCTAAACTAGCTTATTAATTTATGTTTGCGTAGGCTGAAAAAATATTTTATCCAATAGATCGAGTATAAAGTAAGTTTATGTAAATTGCCTGAAACATTGCGATCGTGGTAACAGCACAGGAACGTAACATAAGCTACATTTACACAGTAATTATTGATTTATGGGATAATAACATCCCGAAAAATCAATAACTGAGTATTTCACTCAATTTAGCTATTTAAATTAAATTTTGCTTATTCTGAACTTGTTTAAAATACAATTTTAAGCTAGCGTTTTCTAAAAATAATCAACTAAAAACATGGCGTGTTTTGTGTACAAAAATATGTATCAAAAACAATATGTACTAAAAGCAATTATAAAAATATCAAAATAGATACTTAAAGAATAACTTGACTTTCCTAGTTTAGCCCATAATCTATAGTCCAACTTTCCAAAAATACAACACACTATCTAACCAAACACTCTGTTAACACTCATGCTCAACAATAATGTCTCATCTCTAAAAAAGCAGTTTTTCAATACCAAGCATATTCTATCTATCAACAATATCAGTCGGAATAACCGCTATATTATTCCTTTGGCTACCGCAGCAATTTGCTTGTTAAATTTGAATCAATCTGCTGTGGCTATAGACATTAAAGCAAAAACAGCAATAAAAGGAGCCGACGACTTATCTAGCTCCAGCTTGACTCACCGTCATAGCAATATTCAGCAGCATGAGTGGGAGCAAGAACATCACCATAATTCTTCTGGATTGTTGCCGCGCCTTTTAAGTTTGATTACCTATCCTTTTAGAAACCAATCAAGCTTTTTACCTCAAGCCGATCTACCACCAAAGCAAACTCCAGTAGATTTTTACTCAAAATCAGCAGGAGGCAGTTCATTTCAAGATTTGGCTCCCATATATCTAAGCCAAGCAAACTCATCTTCTGCTAAGGAATTTTTGACTGCTGCCACTATTAAATCTATTCAGCCAACAAATAGTTCTATTCCATCAACAATAAACCTTGACTACAAACTGCACACGGTAGAAGTAGGAGACACGATTAATCTGATTGCTCAGAAGTATCAGGTATCTAGTCAAGAATTAGTTGCCCTTAACAAAATTAAGGATTTTAATATGATCCTAGTCGATCAAAAACTGAAAATTCCAGCAACTACCCTCAATGGAACTCAGACAAAGAAAATAACTTTAACTACAGCCAATTTTCCTCAAAACGCTGGCGAACATACAAAATTATCAAACACAAATATTTCACCTCAATCTTTAGCTGACGCTAGATTGGATACTGAAAATATATCTAAGCTAGAAATTAAGCCAAATATTTTAGCCAAAAATTTACAAGAGCAACGTCTGGCTAACTTGAGAGCAGACATCAATCAAATGCGTGCTGAAATTAAAAGAGAAAGGCAAAATAACAACGAAGCTCTCGATTTGGCAAGTAGTGATCTGGTTAGTTCGACTAATCCTGCAATAAATCAGAACGCTGATTCAATTTCAGAAGAGCTAGTTTCATTGCAACTACCCCCTTTACCCCCTTCAGAAGAATATTTACCAGAAGCTTTTGATGGCTATTCTTGGCCAGCTCAAGGAGTTTTGAGTTCTGGATATGGCTGGCGTTGGGGAAGGCTGCATAAGGGAATAGACATTGCTGCGCCAGTAGGCACTCCAATTTTTGCAGCAGCATCAGGAGAGGTGATTAGTGCAGGATGGAATAGCGGCGGCTATGGCAATTTAGTTAAGTTGCAGCATCTTGATGGCAGTATGACTTTGTATGCCCACAACAACAGAATTTTGGTCAACAATGGTCAAAGAGTAAGCAAAGGGGAACAAATTGCTGAAATGGGTAATACAGGATTTAGTACTGGCTCTCATTTACATTTTGAAATTCATTCGAGAGATAGAGGCGTAGTCGATCCTTTGGCATTGCTCAGTAAATAAAATATTTGGGTATCAAGCCTAGCAAAACAGAGAAATAAACAGAAGCGTATATTTTGTACCTTGTTTACTTCTCTGTTTTTGTTATTTGAGTAGACATCAACCTCTCGAACAGTTTTTGCTGCTTTGTTACGAATATCTTGGAAAATGTGTTCCATATATTTAAGATTTAGGAGATAAAATCAATGAACGATCCTGTCAAGACTATGAAACAGGAAGTAGGCAAAGCTGCTGCTGCTCGTGTAAAATCAGACTCTATTGTCGGACTAGGATCGGGTTCTACTGCTGCTTATGCTATTGAGTATATAGGCGATCGCCTTGCGAAAGGAGAAATTAAAAATGTAGTGGGTGTCCCTACTTCATTTCAATCAGAAGTATTAGCTAAAGAGTTTAATATTCCCCTTGTTACTTTAGATGCGATCGACCATATTGATGTGGCAATTGATGGCGCAGATGAGGTAGATCCAGACAAAAATTTAATTAAAGGTGGGGGTGCAGCCCATACTCGCGAAAAAGTAGTAGATTCTCTAGCAAAAGAATTTATCGTAGTAGTGGATGGTGGGAAACTAGTAGACAAACTAGGTTCTACTTTTCTTTTGCCCGTAGAGGTAATTCCGATGGCTGTTGCTCCCGTCATGAGAAGCTTAGAAAAACTAGGCGGTAAGCCAGAATTACGTATGGGGGTAAAAAAAGCAGGCCCTGTAGTTACAGATCAAGGTAATCTAGTGATAGACGTAAAATTTGATCATATTACCAACCCTGCCGAAATGGAAAAAGAGATCAACAATCTCCCTGGTGGTCTGGAAAATGGCTTGTTTGTAGGTGTTGCTGATATTATTATGGTCGGGAAAATCGTTGATGGAAAGCCTGAAATAAGCGAATTCTAATCAAAGCTATTAGCTATCATTTTCTTAATGTGGGAAAACACCTTCATGTTTTCTCACAGATATTCCATAATTTAAAGAAGATATGATTTTGCAGAAGATTATTACTGTAGCTATTACTGCTTTGTTTGCTCTGTTGACCCTGATTAATGCTCCTGTTTTAGCCGAGGCTGAAACAAGCCTAGATCTTGGAGCTAAAGTCTTTAAGGCTAATTGTGCAGGTTGCCATGTAAAGGGAGGAAATATAGTCCGACGGGGTAAAAATCTTAAGCTAAAGGCTCTACATAAATACAAAGTAGACAACGTAGATGCGATCGCATCTCTGGTAACCAATGGCAAAGGTATCATGTCTGCTTATGGCGATAAATTGACTTCTGAAGAAATAGCAGAAGTTAGTGCTTATGTGTTGGAAAGAGCAGAATCTGGCTGGAAAAAGTAAGCTCTATTTAAAAGCAACGCGACAGGCATTTAAAAGAGCGTTTAACTGTTGTTTGATACGAAAAGGATTTTTACCAAAGAGCAAAGCTGCGATCATCGCTTCTTGGGGCAAGCTTTTTTGTTGTCTGACGGCAAGCAAAGCTTCCTTGTTAGATAGTCCTCTCTGACTAACCAACCAAGCAGCCAAAACTATTCCCGTGCGCCCCACACCGTGAGAGCAATGAACCACAACTTTTTGTTGAACTTGTTCGGCAGAGATTAAAAAAGGAATAATATTTTCGATTAATATTCCAGAATCTGGAATTTGAAAATCGGCGATTCCTGGTTGCCATAATACCTTTTGCTCTCCAAATTGCTGCTGATATGCTGCCAATAAATTGGATTGATAGCGATCTACAGTTTTCGACTCTAACAAGCAACAAACGCGATCTATATTTTGAGCTTGCATAAAATCAAGCCATTGTTGAACAGATGTTTGGCAATATTTGGGTTTTGCTGCACCAAATACGATTAGTTCATTATCAGCAGCAGGAGCAAATCTATACATAGCTCTATTTCTAATATAATCAAGTACTATAAGCAAAAAACTATTTTAAATTTTTTAAATAAACAAGTGATTCATCAAGCTCAAGATACGAGCATAATTACAGGTATTTTAAATAAAGCGATCGCAGGAATAGATGTTTCTATCTACGAGGGAATTGAATTAATTAGGCAAGAGAATCCTGAAGTGAGACTTGCGATCGCAAATACGGCAGATCTTCTGCGTCAAAAGCAGATAGGAGATGTTGTTACCTATGTAATTAATCGCAATATCAATTTTACTAATATCTGCGAACAACACTGTAGTTTTTGTGCTTTTCGGCGGGATGCAGATGAAACTGGCTCATTTTGGTTGGATACAAAACAAATAATTAGCAAAGCTGATGAAGCAGTTAAAATTGGTGCAACAGAAATATGTATGCAGGGTGGCTTAAATCCTCAAGCTAAGCTTAATGGCTCGTCCTTGGCATACTGCCTCAACATAGTCCAAGAACTTAAATCGAATTTTCCTCAGCTACATTTGCACGCTTTTTCTCCCCAAGAAATTGAGTTTATCGCCAGAGAAGATGGCATTAGCTACGAAAAAGTCTTATTAGCTCTCAAAGACGCGGGATTAGGCTCAATGCCAGGGACAGCAGCCGAAATATTAGACGATCGCGTCAGAAATATTATTTGCCCTGAGAAAATAAACAGCAATACCTGGTTAGAAATAATTAGTATGGCACATCGTCTGGGAATACCTACAACCAGCACTATGCTAGCTGGTCATATTGAAACTGAAGTACAGCAGATAGAGCATTTGGAAAAATTGCGATCGCTGCAAAAAAAGGCCATTGCCAACGATTATCCCGCCAAAATTACGGAATTTATTATTTTACCTTTTGTAGGGCAAGAAGCACCTGCCCCTATCCGCCGTCGCGTTGGTCGAGATCAACCAAATGTTCCAGATGTATTGCATTTGACAGCTATTGCCCGAATCTTTCTGGGAAACTGGATTGTTAATCATCAACCAAGCTGGGTTAAAATTGGCTTAGATGGAGCAAAAAAGGCTTTGCAACGTGGTTGTAACGACATCGGAGGAACATTGATGGAAGAACATATAACCACTATGGCAGGGGCAAAAGGCGGAACTTGCATGTCCGTAAAAGACTTGCAGCAGGCGATCGTTTCAATCAATCGTACTCAAAAACAACGCAGTACTCTTTACGATTATCTTTAGAACACAATCTTTATTCAATTCTGTAAAGAAAAGGATTATCCCAAACACACCAACCTTGGTTTAATATTAATGCTGAAATAGTAAAAAGTTAATTATAGTTACATGAGAGTATTAGTAACTGGCGGTGCTGGTTTTATCGGTTCTAACTTGACCGATTATCTTCTCTTGCAA
>CAKZYI010000675.1 GCA_937884735.1 uncultured Pleurocapsa sp. | reverse complement strand
CGTTTTTTACTGAAGAACCTCCCCAGAAAGAGCCAAAATATAGCGGTGATTCCGTGAGAGTTCGTTATTTCGGGCATGCTTGTGTCTTAATTGAAACTAAAGATATCAGTATTTTATGCGACCCTTTAATTAGCTATCAGCATCAAGAGGGCATTCCCCGCTATACTTATGCCGATTTACCAGAAAAGATTGACTACGCCCTAATTACTCACAACCATCAAGACCACTATATGTTTGAAACCTTGTTGCAGTTGCGGCATAAAATCGAACATATAGTAGTGCCCAAGAGTAATAGTGGCAGTTTACTCGACCCTTCCTTAAAACTACTTTCAACTACCCTTGGCTTTGCCAACGTTATTGAAATTGATAACCTTGAGACAATTGAGTTTGATGATGGGCAAATTATCGCCATACCTTTTCTAGGGGAACATGGCGATTTAAATATTAGTGCCAAAACCGCTTTTCTGATGCGATTAAAAGGAAAATCTATCCTATGTATGGCAGATTCTAATAATATCGAGCCAAAGCTTTATGAAAAAATTCATCAGTTATTTGGAGATGTTGATGTAGTTTTTATCGGTATGGAATGCGATGGCGCACCCTTTAGCTGGGCATATGGTTCCTTGATGGCAAAACCCGTCCCCAGAAAGATTGATGCCACCCGCAGATTAGATGGCTCTAATGCCGAGAGAGCACTCGAAATCGTCAATCAATTTAACCCCCAACAGGTTTACGTATATGCCATGGGACAAGAGCCCTGGTTAACTTACATAACATCAATTAAATATACAGATGAATCTCGTCCTATAATTGAGTCGAGTCAGTTAGTTCAAGCCTGTAGAAATCGCAATATTCTATGCGAACGACTGTTAGGAAGAAAAGAAATTATCTTAGATAAGAATTCAAGACAAGTCCTCCCAGTAAGAACGACCACAACTTACAGCGAAAGCCTAAATCAAAATGAGAAGAAAGTGACTCCGACTATTGCAGAGTTTATGGCACATCTTAGTTCTCTCGATATCAAGCTGTGGTTAGATGAAGAACGTTTACGCTGTAATGCACCAAAAGGCGCGTTGACACCAAGCATAAAAACTCAACTTCGCGATCGCAAAGCGGAAATTCTAGATTTTCTGAGCTACAAGTCTAATGACAGTAAAATTTCTGAGTCACTTAATGCAGACGCTATTTTAGAAGCTTCGATTCAGCCAAACTTATCGGTTGACCCAGTTGTTAAACTTAATCGTATCTTGTTAACAGGTGCGACGGGTTTTGTCGGTACTTTTTTACTCTACGAACTCCTAAAACAAACTTCTGCCGATGTATATTGTTTAGTGCGCGCCGAAAGCACTGATAAAGCTGGCACTAAGTTGATAAATCGTCTTAAATCTTCTTTACTTTGGGAGCAAGATTTCCAGAGTAGAATCATTCCCGTAGTGGGAGATTTATCAAAGTCACTTCTAGGTCTTACTGAGTCAAAATTTCAGGAACTTGCCACAAATATTGATGCTATCTATCATAACGGAGCCTGGGTTCATCATGCCTCACCTTATTCGCTACTTAAAGATGCCAACGTAGGAGGTACTCGGGAAATCTTAAAATTAGCGTGTCAAACTAAAGTAAAACCAGTTCACTTTAGTTCGACTACCGCCGTTGCTTCAGGTACTGATAAATCTGGAGAAAGAATAATTCGAGAACAAGATAGTATTGATAATGGTCAACTCCCGTCGAATGGTTACGGCCAAAGTAAATGGGTAGCAGAAAAGTTAGTCAAGGCAGCAGGCGATCGCGGACTTCCAGTTTGTATTTACAGACTCGGGCGGATGTGGGGAGATAGCAAAACAGGTGTCTTTAATGTTAATGATTATGTGTATAAATTAATTATCGGCTGCGTTGAACTTGGATGTATTCCCGATGTTGAATTAATCGAGGACATCGTTCCCGTAAATTATGCCAGCCAAGCAATTATTCATCTCTCTCAACAACAAAACTCTTGGGGTAAAGTCTTTCATATAACTCCTCCCCAACAAACTTCTACTAATGTATTCTTTGCCAAATTGCGAACGCTAGGTTATCCAATTCAACAAGTTTCCTACGAACAATGGCATCAGCAACTGCTAAATATCGCTGCCAATGATCCCAAACATACTTTATATCCTTTGGTCGCTTTATTTTCTGGTAAAAAGAATAATTCCCAAACACCAGCTTCCAATGCAGTAGTTTCCAAATTTGACTGTCAGAATACTCTTGATGGACTTTCGGGTACATCTATTATCTTTCCTGCCATCGAAGATCAATTACTAGATATTTATTTACCATACATGATTGAGCATGGTTTTATCGCTCCTCCACCAATTCAAGAACATTCACAAATTAAACAAGAATCTCTTATCTCAACTTAAATTGCTTATTGTGTCGGCAATAGACTAATTCACTTTCAAAATTCATTGACCAAATATCATAGATAAAGTAATGAGAGAAACTGTCGTCAGTTAGCCACAATAAAACGAACAAACCTAACTAACAAACAAAAATTATGCTAACCAATACTCAAATCTCACCACCCGATGCAAATACTAATGCCAATCTACAGCAAAAACACTTGCAAGATTTAATCAATCGCTATAACAAGCGAACAAAAACTTCCAAACGAATGACCCAAACTTACCGTTCGGTATTAGCAGATCCGAGAGTTCCACAAGGGTTCGATGCTTCTGTTAAAGAAATGTGTTATCTCATCAATGCTCAAAAAGCTCAAGGCTCAAAAATTTGGGATCTTGATGGCAATGAGTATATCGAAATCATTATGGGATTTGGCAGTAATCTTTTGGGTCATAATCCACCTTTTATCAAAGAAGCAATTCAGGAACAAGTGGAAAAAGGATTCCCTTTAGGTCCGCAGTCGGAATATGTAGGTGAAGTTGCGGATTTAATTAGCGAACTGACAGGAATGGAAAGAGTTGCTTTTAGCAATACAGGTACTGAAGCAGTGATGACAGCAGTTCGTTTGGCTCGCTCCCAAACCAAGCGCAAAAAAATTGCTATTTTTACTAATTCCTACCACGGTCATGCAGATGGAGTTTTTGCTCGTTCTCTTGGTCTTAAGTTACCTAACGTAGTGGAAAAATTAGGAGGTAATATCCTAACTTCTCGAATTAATTCACTGGGTTTTCCAAAAGCTTTTGGTATTCCTTACTCAGCTACTAAAGATATTTTAATGTTAGAGTATGGCAATCCTCAATCTCTCAACATAATTAAAGCTAATCGGGGAAAACTAGCTGCGGTACTGGTAGCACCAGTACAGACTGCTAATCCAGGTCAACAGCCTAATGATTTTTTACTTCTACTTAGACTACAAACTCAAAAGCCAGGATTGGCCCTCTTTTTTGATGAAATGGTGACGGGTTTTCGCCTTCATCAAGGAGGAGCGCAAGCTTGGTTTGGTGTTGAAGCAGATATTGCTACCTATGGTAAAGTTGTTGGCGGGGGTATGCCGATTGGCATAATTGCTGGGAAAAGAGCCTACCTGGATCAAATTGATGGTGGTATGTGGAACTATGGAGATACTTCTTCTCCTCAAGTAAAAACCACCCTTTTTGCTGGAACTCACTGTAAACATCCTCTGGCGATTGCAGCTAGCCGAGCAGTATTAAAGCATTTAAAAGAGCGCGGTCCAAGTCTTCAAGAGCAATTAAATCAAAAAATATCTCAATTTGTTGCTAAATTAAATGCTTTTTTTGAAGCTAACAAATTACCCATCAAAATGGCAAACTTTGGTTCTTTTTTTGGTCCTATATTCACGAAAAATGCTGCTTCAAAATGCTTTTTGAGGGATTTTGGACTATTACCCTATCATCTTTTTGACCGAGGTATTTTACTTAGAATAGAAGGAGGCGGTTTTTTATCTACCGCTCATACTGATGAAGATATTAACTTTATCATTCAGGCAATTCAAGAAAGTATTACCGAACTACAAGAAAATGGCTTTTTGCGCCTGTAGTTTGAGAAAACTATTTTTCATACATGATTAAGTATGGTTTTACAACTTCTCCACCAAATCAAGACCGGCCTCAAATAAGATAGGAATTTCTTACCTCAATATAAGTCGGTTGGTTAATTTAAACTACGTATAATCGCTTTTCAGCGTCACGTACTAACCAGTAATTGTAATTGTTGTAAGTCCTACATATTTTAGAAGAAAATTTCTTCTTGAAGCAGAGTAATTAGTTCATCAGAGAGATTTAGTTAGGTAAACAAAACTATCGACTAATTAATTATCAACTAAACCCAACTTTCCAATGACCAATAATTCTCTTCCTTCTCAACTTTATCTACTCGCGCCTTGGGATTTACCAGTTGAAGAGCAACTAAGTGAATCAAACCGAAGCAAAATAAGTCAATTACTTAAAAACCTGTTGCAAGCTTTAGATGAAGTTTCCCATCAAAAAGCCCTTGCTATTATTGATAGAGAATTAGCCAATATCGATATCAACAGTATATCTCCTGCCTTAGTATCTTCTTTTTCTACAAAAGCACAGGTAAAACCTTGGGAAGTTGAAGACTTTAACGATTGTTTTAATATGAATTATGTCACAG
>CAKZYI010000674.1 GCA_937884735.1 uncultured Pleurocapsa sp. | reverse complement strand
GGAGATAGTCCCGCTTTTTGTACTGCCAAAGGAGTGGCAAAAGCTAATGGATACTTGCCTCTGTGTGAAAAATTAGACCTGCCTATTGTTGAATTCAAAGGTCAACGCTATTCCACCGAAAATCCTAATTTTGCCCATTTACGTCTTTCCAAGGAGGCAATGGACGCAGATGTAGTAATTAACTTGCCCAAAGTTAAATCTCATATGCAGTTAACCATGACATTAGGAGTAAAAAATTTGTTTGGCTGTGTACCAGGTAAAATGAAAGCCTGGTGGCATATGGAAGCAGGAAAAGATGCCAATCGCTTTGGAGAAATGATTGTGGAAACTGCCAAAGCAATATCTCCTAACTTAACTATCATTGACGGTATCATTGGTCATGAAGGAAATGGCCCTAGTAACGGCGAACCCAAAAAAATAGGTATTTTAGGAGCATCTACCGATGTTTTTGCCCTAGACCGCGCCATGATTGATATTTTAAATGTCGATCCAATGACTGTTCCCACCCTATCTGCACAGTTCAAGCAAGGATTTTGTTGTGAGTTAGCAGAAATAGAATTTCCCTACTGTAAACCAGTCGATTTACAAATATCTGATTGGAAATTACCAGATGCTCTAGTCCCAATCGATTTTGGACTCCCCAGGGTATTGCGATCGACTTTTAAAAATTTTTACATTCGCTTTATCAAAGAGCCAATCAAAACCTATGGCAAGTAAGACTATTCTAAGTTGAGTTAGTTAGTTAATTAGTTAATTAAATGATGATAATTTAATTAGTTCTACTTACAAGATTTAGACTGGGCTGTATTAACTTTTACTTGAGAATATCCAAGATTAATTAATAGCTGAGATATGCTTTCTTTTGCTCTAAGATTTGCATTTTCTAAAATATTTTCCTGGCAAGCAGTTTCCACAATCTCCTGCAAAGTTTCGCGTTGTGCTATGGTTTGTAACTGTGGTGCAACATCTGGTCCCAAGTTAAAAAGTCCGCGGTCGTAATCATAGACGCGAGAATCATTTACGTCAATTTTACTGTCTAAAATTTTGGCACTTGGTAAATTAATTTCGATACTTTTGTTATCAATATAAATATCTTGAACGGTTAATTCTTTTAGATCGACTCCTGCTCGAACTTCTCCTTTAGCAATATAAAGTAAGCGAGTTGTTGCGATAGGAATATCTCCTACAGTTCTCTCGGCAGAAGTTGGCACAATTTTTTCCATTGTCTGTACCGTAGTCGTCAACTCTTGGAGATCTTGTAAACGCTCCACAATAATAGTGGAATCATCTATTTTTAGCTCAACTGGCTGAGGTTTGAATATATTACTGGCAAAATTTATAACGCGATCGCCCGTACGCCAAACACTAAATATAATTAGCAAAACAATCAAATTGATTCCTCCAACACTTAACAAAATCAATTGCTGTAAAAATGAGGTGGAAGCCTTAGAAGTTTTCATATATGGATTGTTGTCGATTTAAAATATTAAATTCTTAATTATTTAAATTATAAGAGTAATTAAACATAATCAATCGCAACTAACCTTCATTTTTTAGTTCAATTCATCCGACATCCTAAACTTTTCATAGAACTAACGATCTCCGAAGAGTCATCGATTACAGGTAAAGATTGACGATAAGTTTCGCAAGCCTCATTATATTGGGCATTTCTAGTATAAATTTGCCCCTTTTGAATCCAAATCTCAGAATCTCTAGGTTTGAGTTCTATCGCTCGATCTAGAGCTAGTAAGGCTTTGGTGTTTTGTCCTGTATTATTCCAAGCCGTAGCCAAAGCACTCCAGGTTTGAGCATCTTGAGCAACAAGTTCGCTAGCTTTGGATAAAGATTTAATTGCTTCAGAATAATTACCCTGTTGATTGAGAGCTAATCCACGATCGCGCCACAAAGGAGCATAATCAGAGTTGATCGCGATACCACGGTCATAACTGGCGATCGCTTGAGATATGTTGAGATTTTTTAGATACACCATACCTTTGGCTTGCCAGGCTAAGTAAGATTTGGGTCTAATTTCTAAGGCTTTGTCTAAGGCTTCTAAGGCTGATATATCTTGATCATTTTCGGTTAAAGCTTTTCCCAAGGCTAACCAGCCCTGATAAAAATTGGGTTTAATTTCCACCGCTTTTTGATAAGATTTGACTGCTTTGGAGTACATCTTGCGAGCAGCTAAAAAGTCCCCTTGAGCTAACCAAGCTTTTTTATTACGGGGCTGTTTTCTTAAAAGCTTTTTGTAGTTTTGAGCTATTTCTTGATTGACTCTAACCACTTCCTGGGGACGATTGAGTGCATTCAAAACCAAAGCTTTGTCTTGCCAGAGCTTCATTTTGTAGGGTTTACTGACCTGGACTCGATTGAGTACGCTCAAAGCATCATAATATCTACCCAACTGAATCAAATTTTGGGCGCGATCGCTTAAGAAAATTGGATTGAGACGATCAATTTCCAAAGCTTCTTCTTGCATCACTAAAGCCGATTCATAATTTTGCAACTCATACAGAGCTTTTCCACGGCGATTGTATAATTCTCCGTCATTCTTTTCCAATTCCAAAGCTTTATTATATAAAGCGATCGCTTCATTAAACCGTTCTAGTTCAAATAAAGCATCTCCTTGTTTTTTCCAGCTTTGCCAATCGTTGGGATCTAGTCTAGAAGACTCTGCATAGGCTTCTAGAGATTCAGAATAACGCTCCAATTTATATAAAGCAGCTCCTCTACCAGACCAGGCGATCGTGCTTTGAGGCTTGAGGTCAATTGCTTTGGTAAAAGTATTAAGTGCCTCCCTGGGTTGTTCTGATAACGCTTTATTTCCTCGATACCAATAATATGCTGGTCGAATCACAGGAAAAGCAAATTCAATACTTCCCAATAAGCAAACAATCCCCAAAATTCCAATAGTGACAAATCTTGGTAACTTAAGCTTAGAATTTCTAGGACGATCTTGAACCTTTTTAGCTAATTTTCCCAATTGTCTGTTTGACTTGCGGGAAATATTAACTTTCTGTAGATCCTCAAGAGCTTTTTCTGCCGATGAATAACGCTGTCCCAAGTCTAGATCGGTCATCTTATTGATTATTTTAATCAAGCGACGATCTACATTAGTATGTTTAATATTTTCCTGCCACAGTAGCTTACCTGTTTGCTTGTCTCTGGCTATCTTGCTTGGTTTGACCTGAGTCAAAGTTTCAACCATACTCATTCCCAGAGCATAAAGATCGCTACTAATTGTTGGTCTACCTGCAATTTGTTCGGGAGACCAATAATTGTCTTTATCTTTTTTCTGGCTAGAGTCTACCGTCACATTAGGTGGATTTTTAATATCCATCAGAATTCCAAAGTCAGTAATCATAACCTGGTGATTTTCATGGCGAATCATCAAGTTAGAAGGTTTGATATTACGATGAATAATTCTATTTTGATGAATAAAACTTAGAACAGAAAGACTACTACCCAAGATTTTTACCACCTCTGAAGTAGATAAACTTTGTTGTTTGATTTTTTCAGCGAGGTTGTCTCCCTGTATATATTCTTGAACCAAGCAAAATTCATCATTCTCTTCAAAATGATCCCATAATTGAGGAATCTGCTCGTGATATCCTAATCTTTCCAAAATTGCTAATTCTTCAGCAAACCTGCGCTCTATTTTTACTTTTCCCAAACCGTGAATATTGGGTAACTCAATCTGTTTAATTAAGCAAGGTGACTGGTACTGGCGATGTAGATTATCAGCCAAATATGTTTCTACTCCTGAATTTCCACCCAGATAACGAGTAACAGAATAGCGTCCTCCCAAAGTTTGGTTTATTTTTAATAAAGGTCGTAAATCTTGCAACACATCAAGTGCTGAACTGTAGCGTTGATGGGGTTCGAGAACCATCATTTTCTCTAAAATATTTTGCAGTTTAGGACTTATTTGACACCGATCCTGCCAATTTATTTTAGTTTGTTCCAACTCTTTTGGCGATCGCCCAGTCAAAGCATAAACAGCCGATTTAGCCAAAGCATAAATATCACTGTTAAATTGTGACTTTCCCATCTTTTGCTCTGGAGCAATATAAGACCAGTTACCCAGAGGCTTGCCCGAAATCACTTCTCCTTTGAGATTAATTTCTGTAGATTCAATTTCTCTAATAGCACCAAAATTAATTAGAACAAAGCTATTATCCTTCTTGCGTCTAATTAAATTGATTGGTTGAATATCACGATGAATAATGTTTGTCTTGTGAATAAAATCTAAAATTCTAAGGACATCTTGAATAAAATAAACAGCATCTACTTCATTAAACACTTTGCGTTCTACTATCGTTTCGAGATTGTCGCCATCAATATATTCTCGAACCAAATAGAACTGTCTATCTTCAATAAAATGATTGTAAAACTGAGGAATTTGTGGGTGATCTCCCAGCCTTTTCCATACTGCCACTTCATTTAATAGGTGTTGTTTGATGAGTTGCCAGTTTACTTCGTTATCATAGTTAGGATTTAACTGTTCAAGAGCGCACCTAGCATCTCCTGTAGCCTGCAAATCTTTGACCAGGTAGATCTTTCCTGTTTCTTTTCTACCTAACTTTTGAATAATCTGATAACGATTATCAACAATTGAGCCAGGAACGTGCATTATGTTTTCAGACTTGATGATTTTAGCAGCAGAATTTGATAAGTTCCTTTGAGGAATAAGCATGATTGATCTTGGTACAAAATAAAGCGGTCATTTTTATCAAGACTTCAAATCTTATTCATACCTTAATAGTAGATGCCCTATTGTACGATCGTTTTTTAATTCCTGCCCAAAGTCCTGCTACTGTTAGACATTTGCTTGAGTTGAATTACTTCACTAGTGTTGCTTTCTCTTGCCACTCGTACTAATAAACCCGCAAGTAACAAGGAGGCAATAATTGAATTGATTCCATAGCTAAAAAAGGGTAAAGGTAGACCTGTTGTTGGTAAAGAGCCAGTCGATACTCCTATATTGATTAAAGATTGCCCAACTATAAAAACCATTGAACCTATGGCTACTAAGCGAGGAATAGTCTGATGACATTTGATAGCTACCCTCAAGGCTAAAGTGCCATAGCCAATAATTAACGATAGTAAAAGTATAGAACCAACAAAGCCAAATTCTTCAGCATATACGGCAAAAATAAAGTCTGTAGAGCGAATTGGCAAGTATGATAATTTTTGTTGCGACAGTCCAAATCCAGAACCGTTAAAACTACCAGATGCGATCGCCAGCAAACTCTGAATTAGCTGATATCCTTTGTTATGATAGTCTTTCCAAGGATCTACAAAAGAAGTAATCCGATCTAGCTGATAAGGATTGATTGCTACACTCAAACTCGCGACACCAACTCCTCCAATGGAAACTGTTAATAGTTGAGTCCAGGGTAATTCTGCTGCCAACGCCACCAACCATAAACTCATTCCACACAGCCCCGTCGTGCTTAAATTGGGCTGCTTTAGAATACTTGCCAGCACCAAAGCAAAAACAACCATCCATACTATGCGTACCTTGTTTTGCAGCTCATTCCATCGAGATAAGATATAGGCAGCCTGTAAAACTAATAAAGGTTTGATTAATTCTGACGGCTGAAGAGATATAGGGCCAATTGCAATCCATCGGCTTGCTCCCATGGT
>CAKZYI010000673.1 GCA_937884735.1 uncultured Pleurocapsa sp. | reverse complement strand
ACGGAGGTTATTTTTCGACGAAGTAGGTCGTTAAAAGACCGAAAAAAGCTCTTTTTTTCTAATTGATCACACGCCCTAGATTCCCTACTTTAATTCAAGCTTTTCCTTTGCTACTTGCTACTCAAGGCAACATTATCCATGCTTGCGCTACTAATTCACTCAACCACTTTCTACGGTCTAAGTCTAAAAGACAATCATCTTTTAGGACACTTGCAGTCAAGTCTTCCAAAGATTGACCTTGTTGGCGGGCTATATTTATTACACCTGCGATCGCCGTTGCTACAACTTCTTCGTTTACAGAATTATTTCTTAGTGCCAATATTTCCTCTACGTTGGCTGGGATGGGATAATCCATAGATGGGTTTCGTTTTGTTGAGGTTAGTTACGTAATGAGTAACTAACTTGACTTTTATCTAAATCTAGCTGCCAAGATCAATAGTCCCGTAAGTCTAACCTATGACCTATTAATTTGACTTTGATTTAAGCCTTCTTAATAATAAATTAATAATTTTTTTATATGAAAGAATTAATATACACAGAAATTCCGACTCCTGACACAAAAGCAGTCCATAATTGGTTAAAAAATATCTGGCAACCAAAACAAGGAAAGAAATTTGTTACACCAGATGGTATTCGTCTTCAATTTGAAACAGGAAATAGCGAGTTATCAATTTTTGCCTGGCAGCTACAGCGTACTACCTATTTGAAAGTTTTCCAATGGGGGAATAATGCAATTGCCCAAGCAAAGCAAGTTCAACAACAGTTAATGGGAGAAATTCGCCAAGCCTTTCCTCAAAAGTATCCTATCCCGCCAGAAATAGATCTATCCCAAGAAAATATTTTTGACGCTTTAGCTTCAGACTATCCTGAGACAGTTAAATATTTCCAGAAAATGCCCAATGGAGAATACGACCTCAATCGGGTTTACTGGTGGGAAAAACGCTGGCGCGATAGTGCCAATCATCCCCAACAACCAAAAGAAGTAATTTTTAAAAGTGATTCGACTCGAGAAACAGAAATAAACACAAAACACGAATACGATCTTATATATATAGGGGGTGCATTAGGAGTAGTTCACGCGGCAGTAATGGCGCAAAAAGGTTATCGAGTACTTTTAATTGAAAGATTACCTTTTGGAAGAATGAATCGAGAATGGAATATATCTCGCGATGAGTTTCAAAGTTTAATTAATCTTGGTTTATTTACGCCCAAAGAATTTGAATCAGTAATCGCCGCTGAATATGTAGATGGCTTCAGCAAGTTTTTTGATGCTTATAACTCAAGCCATCTTAAAGCCAATGTGTTGCATACTCCCACAGTATTGAATGTAGCAATTGATGCTGAGAAACTGCTGCGTTTTTGTGGAGATAAACTACTACAGGGTGGAGGAGATATTTGGGATGAAACAGAATTTGTCCGCGCTGATGTCAATACCGATGAAGTTACCGTCAAGCTAACCCATTTGCCCACCCAAACTAGCAAAGAAGCTAGAGGAAAACTATTAATCGATGCTATGGGTACGGCTTCTCCTATTGCTTGGCAGTTGAATGGAGGGCGTACTTTTGATAGCGTATGCCCTACTGTAGGGGCAGTGATTGAAAGCGGTTTTGCCGAAGATGTATGGGACAAAGATTATGGCGATGTTTTATATTCCCATGGAGATATTTCAAGAGGGAGACAGCTGATTTGGGAATTATTTCCTGCGGGAAATGGAGAATTGACTTTTTATCTCTTTCATTACCATCAGGTACATCCAGAAAATCCTGGATCTTTGTTAGAAATGTACGAAGACTTTTTCACTATTCTGCCAGAATACCGCCGTTGCAACATGGACGATCTCGTCTGGAAAAAGCCCACTTTTGGCTATATTCCTGGTCATTTTAGCACTGGTGAAAGCGATCGCACTGTCGCATTTGATCGGCTGTTGGCGATTGGCGATGCTGCTTCTCTACAATCTCCTTTAATTTTTACAGGCTTTGGATCTTTAGTACGCAATCTAGAAAGGCTAACAACTCTTTTAAATACTGCGCTACAGCATGACTTACTGACCGCCGAACATCTTAACCAAATTAGAGCTTATCAAAGCAATATCTCAGTAACTTGGCTATTTTCTAAGGGAATGATGGTACCTACAGGCAAAATCTTGCCTCCTCAAAGAATTAACTCTATGTTAAATACTTTTTTTGGGCTACTTGCTGACGAACCTCCTGAAGTTGCTGATATCTTTATTAAAGATCGTACAGACTGGTTTACTTTTACTAGATTAGCTTTAATCGCTGCTCGTAAAAACCCCGCTTTACTAATCTGGATCTGGGAAATGGCAGGAAGTAAAGACATGATTCGTTGGCTGGGTTCTTATTTTTCTTTTAATAAAGATGCTTTGAGAAATTTACTTTTGAGTCGTTGGTTTCCTAGTTTTTTAAAACAATCCCAACCCTGGCTAGAAAAACAAAATCCTGGCTTATGGCTGAAGTTATTAAGCTTAAATTATCAATTGAGATGAGATTTGACCGAATGAAAAAAGAGCCTAAGTCTTCCCACTTTATTAAAAACTGATACTAAATCCGATTTTATTTGGTTTGACTGAGGGACTGGGGGACACGAAGCATAGCTTCGTCCAGAATCTTCGATTCTGGGAACATCTTTGATGTTCGACTGGGACAAAGGCACGCAATGCGAATGCATTGCTAGTCGTCTAATGACGATCTCAGCGATAGCTCTGTGCCGCATGTGTGGGAGAAAAGTGGACGTATTTACCTTTTATGGTTCAACATCTAGAGAAACTTCATAACTGCTTTTTACCATACCCGTATCATCCCAAGGAGGATGCCAGTAGGTTTCTTGAATCACTTTCTTATTAGTTGACCATTCAAACCTAACTAGACTTAAATTGTTTCTACCAATAACTTCCGAGCCTTCTTGCAACCAAGGATTGCGCCAAAACCAATAAGCTAAAGCGGAGATAAACTTTTGCCATATATTAGAAACAATCGGACTAGCATTAGGATAACCTTCGGGTGTCAGTTGAGGTGGTGATTTTTGCCAAGGTAAGGATTGAGATCTATTTCTTTTGCACCACTGCACCTGATATTGCCAGTCGGGTAAATTATTTGCGGCGTTTAAATACTTCTGCTTTCGACTTTTGGGGGCAATTCTTTTGATTTGTAGAGGATGATTCCACCCCAACCAACTTTTAGTTTTTTCAGGCAATAAAGATTTGAGCTTAGTATGTGCGACACGGGTGGCTGCTTCAGAATTTTTAATCGCGCTAGAAGTCAGCTGTGCCAAAACAGTCCCTTGAGATGAATCATAAAACTGATGAGAAAGTCTTACCGCACAACTATAGTGAATATCTCCTGACAGAATAACCACTTGTTGACGCTGCCGACAAAGAGTTAGTAATAGTCGGGCAAAAGCAGTTTCATTAAAGTTCCACGAATCTCCTACATCACTATGAAAAACTCGATCGCGAGCTAGTTCAATTTGCTGAATGCGATCGATAATGCCTAATGCCACCATGTTAGTTGGTAGTACAACCACGGTAACTTCGATGTCCGAGCTACTTTGAGTAAGAGGATCTTCTAGCTGTTGTTTAAATGCCTGGGGGCACAACAACATTGGGGGTTCTAGTTTTTTGTCTTCTCCTACGGGATAACCACGCCAGGTGCGAGTATCTAATACAATCACCTCGTGCTTGCTATTGCTAACTGTATAGTGCCAAGGAATAGCTTGACTGTGGCGGGAAAGAATAGATACATCGCCGTCTGATTTAAACTTGGGTAATCCTGTGTTGGGGATGTTTTCGGGAATACCCAAATAGCGATCGCATTGTGCTTTAATTGATTCATCTTGAACATTGGTAGCACACCACTGAGAAGCTAAGTTTAGCAGTTTGCCGCCCCCTGTCTCTGGTTCAAAATATTGAGGTGTATTTCCCCAAGCCTGAAAAAAAGCATAGGCGAGTAAGCCATTGCGAACAATTCTTTTACCTAAAGGTTTGCCTAAAACGCGATCGCACCATTCCCGATTAAGATACCAATCATCACTAACGTCATGGTCATCACAAATCGTATATACAGGAATATTTGCCAAACCTCGACGGACATAATTTAAATTTCTAACAAAACTGGCAATGGCTGCTAATTCCTGCTGCCAGTCACGAGCTTTCTTACTATCTTGGAACATAGTTTTACCATCAGGAAAACTAGGAGGGATTAAGACCGCAGACCACGTTAGTAAATAGGCTGCAACATACTCTCCGAAGCTCATCAAATGGCTTTCGGCTTCTTCAGGACAATCTTCCAACATTGAAGTCAATCCCCCTTCTATCTCAGCAATTTTGGCTCGTTTTCCAGGTATCAAATCATCCGCTAAAATCGTTCCAGACATTAGCGGTAACTCTTCACTCCAACCCAACAGCAACTTACTAATACCCTGAGATAGCCAAAGAATAGGATTAGCAACATCGTCACCATATATTTGATCTCCTGTCATAAATAACTGGTGAGGTCTTTTTATAGGAGAAGATGCTGATTCGGCTATTATATTGTCTATGCAAGATAAAGTATCTTTGCCGCCACCATGAGGCTTACGACACGAACCATGAATTATTTTTAATTGGTTTAAATCATCTGGTGGTAAGGCAAAAGTCGGCAGTTGATGATCAAAATAGCTCAAACTGTAGGTGCTAGTCTTAAGATCATCTATGAGACTAAAGCGATCTCGATCAAAGTAAATGTTGTAGGCATAAATCTTTCCTGGCTGAAGCAAATTATTAGACTCAGCCTTGGCTGTAACTGCTGCTATGTGAAGGTTTTGACCGAGCTTAACCGTGTCTCGCTTTCCTGTGAATACAAGCTTGCCAATTGATGCGCCATTGTCCTCTGTGTCGTATATTTCCAAACAAAGCGATCGCGCTTCTTTTAAAGCTAACCAGACTGTAACTCTATCTGATTCTGTACTACGCAAAATAGGCCCAACTAAAATTAAAGGCAAATCTTCGATATTGGGTAATTATTCAAAAACTAGCTGGGACGAATTCAAAATTGTAAAAATAGGTTGTAATTAAATGTTTGAGGGCGATTTATCTAGAACAAGCAGAAATGCAAATCAACACTATCATCAATTTTAAATGATGTTGCTAGATATACTAGTACTTTCTGAGTTATGATTTTGTCTAGAAAGACATGGGATCACTTGCTTACGTCGCATTTAAAGATTGTTTTCAGTTGACCGAGCTATTTTCATCAACGCCTTGAGAGTGCCTATTTTTAAATCCTGATTTTTTGTACGGGAATTGACAAAATTTTATTGACTTCAGATTTTACATCAAGATGATGACTACCCGTCACTTTTCGCAAAACCCAGCCTTTTTTCTCGACTATTTTGCACAGTTTTTTATCAAAAACCGATTTTACACTGCAACTTCTAGTATTTGTGTGTCGTCTTCCTCAGAGTAATTATCGTTTGCTACTTCCAGCCATCCTTCGATTGCATCCTTGAGGTTGTTTTCTAACTCTTCCATCGTATCCCTGTTAATAATCCTGGTAAAGCTAGCACTAGATGCTGTAAGCTATGCGCCTTTCTGCCCAATAATACCAAATCGCAAAATAGAGGCTACACATGATATTTTACTTATGTGGAGTTG
>CAKZYI010000672.1 GCA_937884735.1 uncultured Pleurocapsa sp. | reverse complement strand
AATACAAAGACACTTTTGAAAAATTGCAAGAGAAAGCCCAACTTATTTGTATTAAAGCAGATATTAGCAATACAAATCAACTAAAGCAAGTCTTAGACACTGTAAGGTTGACTTTACCAAAGTTAAAAGGAGTTATTCACTGTGCGGGAATTACAAGCGATCGCACTATCCTTCAACAAGACTGGGATAGTTTCCAAAAAGTTTTTGCTCCAAAAGTACAAGGAGCGTGGAATTTACACTGTTTAACTCAAGACTATGAGTTGGAAAACTTTATTATGTTTTCTTCGGCTGCTTCTGTTATTGGTTCATCAGGACAAGCTAATTATTGCGCTGCCAATGCTTTTCTAGACACTTTAGCCCATGCTCGTCGAAGCTGGGGATTACCTGGAATTAGTATTAATTGGACTGCGTGGGAAAATACTGGATTAGCATCGAATAGAGAAATAACAAAAGGTTTAAAACAAAAAGGAATAGGTTCAATAAAACCCAATCAAGGAATCAAAATACTAGAACAATTATTGTTAGACAATCCGATACAAGTAGGAGTAATGCCTATTGATTGGAATGTATGGCAAAAGAATAATGTTGTATCGCCTTACTACGAAGATTTAAATATTGCTCAAAATATATCAGAAAATAATAGCGACTATAAACAACAATTACATAATGCTATTCCCGAACAAAGAGAATCTTTATTGATCGATCAAATAAGTCAGCAGGTATGAAATATATTAGGCATCAAAGATATAAACACAATTGATTTAGAATTGGGCTTTTCTGAATTAGGCTTAGATTCTTTGAGTTCAGTAGAGCTACGAAATAAGCTTCAATCTATTTATGATCTAAAACTATCCCAAACTGTGATTTTCGATTATTCTAATATTCGACAGTTAGGAAAGTTTTTATTATCCTTAATGTTTATCGATCAACAGTTATCTCCAAGCGATCAAGCAGAAAATGAAATTATAGATATTGAAAACCTATCTGAAATAGAAGCAGAAGCAGCATTATTAACAGAATTAGAAAAAATTAATTATGATTAGCAAAGCATTTTAACGCTAAAAATAAGTATGTTTTATTAGTACAAAAGCCATAAAAATATAATCTTTAAAATGTTTAAAACTAGCAACTTTAGATTAATATTATTCAAAGATTCCGCGCACTTGTTGAAACCAATAGTTTTTAATTCAACTGTTCGGGGAGGTAATGAGTAACAAAGGCGCATAGTTCGCCGCATGTAGTAATAAGTAACAAAGGCACATAGTTGAGGACGCGATGTTTGGCTCGGTATCCGTGATAGAGAAACTACGGTTTTCCATGTAGACGAAATTTAAAGTTACTCCCATCCCGCCATAAGATTACCTAAATAGAATCATGACAAATCAGCAATAGTCAGTATTTTAGTTCGGTAATTATCGAGTGGGATGGAAGTATATGTGTTTTTTAATACACATCCTGTTCAACTTTGTTTTTAATATATTTCATATCCCAAACTCTGCAATGCTTTAAGGGTTAATCTCTCATCAGGAAAATCAAATAATAGTTGCTGATTTTCTCTGTAAAGAGGATCTTTATCCCCAACATCGATAATTAAAGTTGGACTTGTGATGCTATCACAACAAGCTACCAAAGAATTAATTTTTGCGAGCATTATCCCTATATCGATCGGTTTATAAAAAACATCTGCTGCTTCCTGCATATTTTTTTTCTGCACAAACTTATTGGCAGTGCAAATGATAATTGGGATGTGGGATAAGCACTGATGAGGTTTAATCTGCTCAATGACTTCAAAACCTGTCATATCAGGCATCATTATATCCAGGATAATTAAGTCAGGAACAAACTTGTGTATTTTGGCAATACCTTCTTTGCCAGTACTAGCTTTTTCTACTTCGTACCCATCTTGAAGTAAAATCAACTCCATTAATAGCAAATTATCTTCACAATCATCTATCACCAGGACTAAAGCGTCTTTTATATCGCACATTAGACAAAATCGTATTTTTTAAAAAATTTATGAATATTAGCATCCTAATATTGCAAGTGCCAATACTTATCTACAAAAAGTATTAGATTCTCCAGACAAAACGCAAAAAGATTTTGAAATCAATAATTTTATAATCAACTTCGTATTAGTCAAACCACTCGCTTATTGAAACTACAGGTTTTACCACAACTTATACTAAAGCATATGCACTTTTTGGATACACTTCGATATACCCTTTAGGAAATCCCAAGAGTCCATATAGCGAGTAGGATAAAAACTAATTGTCCCAACTTTAATAGGGAATGCTATGTTTTTTTTCAAAAAAAATGACAGTAAATAAATACTGTCAATAATACAAAAAGACTGGAAGTCAATTACTTAACGATATTTTGCGGTTAAAAGCCAACAAAGAGTGGGAGACATGATTGCGGAAAAAATAGTAATGATGCTAATTACCCAAAGTAAGTCGCTGTTAGCAAAGTCCATAAATATTACCTCTGATGTAAAACTATATCAAGGGCGTTTCTTCGAGATTTTTCTCTGCTTTTGTCTGTCTAATTAAAAAGTAGAAAGATGAAAGATATCCGTCAGATTGATATATATTTATTATCGTCTTTGGCAATTTAGTTTCCTAGTACGGCTATCACCAAGATTGTGGGATCTTCAACACTGACAAAATACAATTATTTTAATCAATATTTTCTAGTTAATAGTGAGCGATCGCACTAAAATTGCAATACATTTATACAATACATTTAAATTAGAAATGCGATCGCCCATTATCTATTATTAACTATCAATTAGTTATTATTAACTGTTTCCAATTTCGCCAAACGACTAAGAAGATCTTGATCGGGCTGCTTTAACTTATCAACTTCTTGACGTAGTTCGTTAACCGCTTTATCTGCACCCAAGTTTTTCTGCACCTTACTGACTGCTTCTTCGGCACGACGACGCACCCTACCATCAGGTGTTTGGGCTGCTAACTCATTAAGAATCGTTATTGCTTGAGGTGTTTGCATTTGACCCAACGCACCTACTACCGCCACCTGAGTTAAGAAGAAAGACTCTCCTGCGATCGCTTCAAGCTGTTCCAAAATCTCTCCTAGTTTCTCAGGCGTTTGACCAGTGGAGATAGTACCCAGACAGAGAATAGAAGTCAGTCTCAAGGCTTGAGGAATACCAACTTTGGTATATTCCATAATCAAATCTACAGCATCGGCTGATGTTGTCAATTTACTCAATCCTGCGATCGCGCCACCACGCACTACTTCATTCCAACCCTGTCTTTGTTCTAGAATTGTTTTGAGTAAAGATATGGTTTCTGGTTGCTTGTTTTTAAGATTACCCGATACCATTCCACCAATACTTCTAGCAGCAGCAGCCTCAGTATAGTAACTAGTATCTCATTGTTAGAGGGCATCAGCAATAGTATCGTAAATTGAAGG
>CAKZYI010000671.1 GCA_937884735.1 uncultured Pleurocapsa sp. | reverse complement strand
AAGTCCAACGAGATAAATCCCACTCACGACCGCTTCCTAATTGAGGACAAGCACCACAAGACTGCTTATAGCGATCGCACTCTCCGCTATAGTGACATCCTCCCGTAAATGCCCACATATCGTGTAAAGTCCAGACCAAAGGCTTATTTAGCCGAGCTAAAGCCTTAATGGGGATAAAACCCCCGCATATCCAATGGAGGTTAATAATGTCAGGATTAATTTGCTGAATTTGCTCGACTATTTTATTGGGCAACCATTGAGCCGAATAAATATTAATAGTAGGATCGCGATCGCGACACAAATAAAAAGGCAATTGGTTTAAAGCGGGTTTAATCGCCGCAATTCCTCGCTGGATCTTGGTTTTGGGTGCAATTACTGTGCGATCGCTACTGAGCTTATTTTGTACCAACATTTGGGAATCAACACCCGCCGCAAGCATACCTTGATGCAGACGATAAGCAGCGCGGGCTGCACCACCACGGAGATCGCTTACGCTTAAAATCAGAACTTTCAAATCAATTATCAGTTATAGCCGTACAAAGCTATGTTAGGACACAATAGTTATCTGCTCGTAAGTAGCAAGTAGCAAGTGTCCTAACCTTGATACGTAATGCTACAACTATTAATAATTACTACTTATTACCTAATTTAACTGGAGAATAAGGACGTAATCGAAAATCACCCTGCAGAGGAGCAACAAAAAGAGGATCTATAATTTGAGAATTGCGATCGCCCTTTTGCCATTTTTGCCAATTCAAGCCACCAAATGAAACTGGAGACTTGTCTATTTTCCAGTAAATATTATCCTTAAAAACAGCATGAGATTGATATTCTTTTTTTAGACCAGCAATAAATTTACCTTCTTGCCAATAAACAATGTTATTTTCAAAATAAAAACTAACGAAATTTCCCTCGCGGGATTTCTTTAGATCTCGTTTGTTGCGATGCAGCTGAGTTGTTTGACCAAAGGCAAAAATGTTGTCGCGAATTATATTTTCTTTACCGTAGTGTTGAGAAAAGCCTCCATGACTAGTGCGATACACTATGTTGTTTTCTACTAAAATCTGAGAGCTACCTTCATCTAGATAAATTCCCCAACCTCCGTAGCGTAAAGCATTAATATCATGGATTTTATTATGGCGAATTATTGTTTTTGGTTGATTACCCACAACATAGATTCCTCCCATGTCGCTTAGGATTGGACGATCTCCACGACTTAGTTGACCAATATGATGGATGTAATTATGTTCTACAAGATTGTTATGGGCTTGAGTTAACTCAAATCCCCAGTCTCCCATAATGCTAATACCCGTGTAGTAAAAATTGTGGACGTGATTATAAGAAATAGAGTTGTGATGACTGCTGGCGACACCTATTCCTATGGCACTAGGGAAGAATTTGCCTCCATCGTAAATATGATTGCGAGCAATGAGGGTGTGGTGAGATGCTTGTCCTGGGGGTACTTTTGGACGATAAACCTTTTTTTCTCCCAGCTTAATTCCACCCGCGCCCTAATCAAAAAAAGTACAGCCGACTATGTGATTATGTTGGCAACGGCGAAATAGTTCAATTCCATAGCCCCCTAAGTGTTTCCAGGTACAGTAACGCCAGCGACAATCATTAATGCCACTGGCAACAATAGCACTGCTTACCCCCCAAGCATTTTGGTTATAGCCCGATCTAGTGGGCGGTAGATGGGAATCTGTATGAGCGAAGGTTTAATTATTAAATTCAAGATGCTCGACAGTCTGATTTTTTTTTACTTTGTCTCGAAATATGATTAAAGTATCCAGCAGAGGTACGGTTATTTTGGCTGAAGCGATCGCTTCAGTTGCTAAAGGTAGATAATAAAGAAGATACTCCTCGCGATCTAAATACCATTCCCCTGGAGTGTCTAAAAACTCCAGTTTATTTTCGAGATAATAAAGATCGTTGGCAGCTAGTTTAAAAACACTTTCTTTTTCAAAATGCAGAATCTGCTGTTTTCGGTCTATTTTAGCAACAGGGAGACGAGATTCTACCCAGCGATTCAACACTACAGCTTCACTACCTGTTGGTTCAATACCAGGGGGTAAATCTTTGATTTTATAGGTCAATTTGCGATCGCCATCATACCAATTTTGACCTTTACGACGGGAAACTGACTTAATATTGAGATATCCCTCATTAGGATAACGCGCTCTCATTCTTCTTCCATCGTTTACCCAAAGATGCTGAAAATTTACTCCTTGTAGGCTGGCTGGCAAGGTTGTTGTCCAGAGTCGCAAACCATTAAGTTTTTGTTCTTGCCAACCTGTAATCTCTTGACCTCCGCTAATTGTAACCTGCTGTTGTGATGCGGCTTCATAACTGATGGGAAAAGACTTTGTTCCTGAATCTTCAGGAGTAAAAATAATTGGCTCAGTTAATTGATAAGTACCACCACTAAAGATTACTTTGATTGGTTGAGTGAAATAGGAACGATAGAAGTCTTCGTATCGATTCCGGGATGTGACGCGAGAGAGCCGGTGGAGGGCGGTTGAAATTTTGAGGCGATTCTCACCATCTCATTGG
>CAKZYI010000670.1 GCA_937884735.1 uncultured Pleurocapsa sp. | reverse complement strand
GGGTTGAAGTATACTTACCTGGTGGGGGATGGCGAGGATATGACCCTACTTTGGGATTGGTAATAAGCGATCGCCATATTCCTTTGGCAGCTAGTGCTATTCCCGAATATGCTGCTCCTATTTCAGGAACGGTTGTACCTGTAAAGTATGGTCAAGCTGTAAACTCGACCATGAACGCCCAGATTTCTATTAATTAGGTTTCTTGGTATTGCAGAATCTACAAATAGCAAAAAACGACCATGATTTCTATTATCATGAATCGCATCCTGAGCTATTTTGAATTATTTTTGGGGGTATGTGATGGAGAGGATGGGGCTAGTGTTGAACAAACCTCCTTGGTTTTTATTAAAGACATAATTGAATATTAACTAGCCTTTAAACTCTTCCTCTCCTGTCTTTTCTCGCAAACTTGTAAACTTAACAAGACTTCCCAATATCGCTCTTCGTAGAGTTGAATTTGATAGTAAAATGTCCAAAAAGTTCTTACTAATATGTTTATAGGAGTGTCACAATAACTGTGTTTAGCATTTAGATTTGGTAAATTACCAATTCTGGCTAAGATTGCGAATTTCTTAATGTTATTTATACCTAAAATACGGCATAATAACTAAAGGGTGATTCACCTATTTGTTACCTTATCTAAGGGAAAAGTTATTGCGTAGATTCTAATCAGGAGGTACTTGTTAGAATCTGCCTTTGAAAGAAGATTGGAGTGCTTCTCTGTACCTGTAAATAAACTAACATTGTCATTTGCTAATGCACAAGAGTTATTTACCAATGTTTACAGTTATTTTTAAACTGCAAAAATACCTTTACCTGAAGATACTTTCTGCGATTTAAACTAAATTTTTATGTCTCCATCTGTTGTAACTCAAACTTCCACACTCAGCAATACAAAACCCCTATAAATTTTAGTAGATGGTCATTCTTTAGCATTTAGAGCATATTACGCTCTAAGCAATTCTCGTCGAGGTCCTTTGTTGACTTCAACAGGAATTCCTACTAGTATTTGTTTTGGATTTTTGAATTCTTTATTACAGTTATTGGAAGTAGAATCACCGCAATATATGGCGATCGCATTTGATTTAGCAGAGCCTACTTTTCGCCACGAAGCTGATGTTAATTATAAGAGCGATCGCGCTGAAACTCCCGATGATTTTATTCCCGATATTATTAATTTGCAGCGGTTGCTAACGGCTTTTAATCTAACTATCGCTACCCAGCCAGGATACGAAGCGGATGATGTGCTGGGTACTATAGCTACTAAGGCTAGTGAAGATGGATACAGGGTAAAAATTGTCAGTGGCGATCGCGATTTGTTTCAGTTAGTAGATGATGAAAAAGAGATCAGCGTTTTATATCTGCACAATCAAACATTTAAAAAGACGGCTCACAACTACACAGAGTTTGATTGCGCTGGAGTAATTGAGAAGATGGGAGTAACTCCCCAACAAATTGTAGATTATAAAGCCTTTTGTGGCGACGCCTCAGACTGCATTCCTGGGATAAAAGGAATTGGCGATAAAACAGCAGTTAAATTGTTGAATGAATACCCTACTTTGGAAGAAGTATATGAAAACATCGACAAAATTAAAGGTGCAACGAAAAAGAAATTAGAAACGGGGAAAGATGATGCTCTTCATTCTCGATTCTTGGCTCAAATAGAAGTTAATTCTCCGATAGAAATAGATTTAAATGATTGTAAGTTAATTGGTTTTGCAGAGTCAGAAGTATTGCCAATACTAAAAGAATTAGAGCTTAAAAAGACAATTAGCAGCTTAAATAAATTACAGCGTAAGCTAGGAGGAGAAGCAGAAATAAAAGTTATTAATGTAGAACCTAAAAGCAAAAATGAAAAGTCTAATAATGGTCAACTATCTTTGTTTGAAGATAACGTTAAACCAGAGGCAGAAAAAGAGCCTGTTGAACTATTTGTCCCCCAGCTTAATACCCAAATTATTGACACGGAAGCTAAATTAAAGCAGCTAATCGATACTTTAGAAAAACAAACGGATCAAGAAAATCCTGTTGCTTGGGACACAGAAACAACAGCTTTAGAAACTCATTTAGCAGAGCTGGTTGGTATTGGTTGCTGTTGGGGAAATAAAGATAGTGATATTGCCTACATTCCTGTTAGTCATATAGAAGGAAAGCAATTAAATAAAGAACTAGTATTATCTCGGCTTAAACCAATATTAGAAGATGATAAATATCCCAAAGCTTTTCAGAATGCTAAATTCGATCGCCTTATATTCTACCATCAGGGAATCAAACTATCTGGGGTAGTATTTGACACTATGTTGGCTAGCTATGTACTCAATCCCGAATTGACCCATAACTTAGGAGATTTATCCGAACGTTATGGATTAGAACTTGCGGCTAAAAGCTATAAAGATTTGGGTATTTCTAAGGGGGAAACAATTGCTAATTTAGAAATACCAGTAGTAGCAGACTACTGTGGTCTAGATTGCTATGCTACTTACTATTTAGTCGGTAAATTGAAAGAAGAGTTAGCTCATTTTCCCCAGCTTAAAAAATTACTACTAGAAGTAGAACAACCATTAGAGCCTGTATTAGCAACTATCGAAGAAACAGGGATTAGTTTAGATGTTGAATATTTAAAACAGTTTTCCCAAAAATTAGAACAAGACCTACAAAAACTCGAACAAGATACCTATGAAGCAGCAGGGGAAGAATTTAATCTCGGCTCTCCCAAACAACTAAGCGTAATCTTATTTGAAAAGCTTGGTTTAGATATAAAGAAATCTCGTAAAACAAAAACTGGTTATTCTACTAATCAACAAGTCTTTGAAAAGCTTAAAGGAGATCATCCAGTAATTGATAATATGCTGGAATATCGTACCCTAGCAAAACTAAAATCTACCTATGTAGATGCTCTCCCTGCACTAGTTAGAAAGTCTAGCAAAAGAGTCCACACCGACTTAAATCAAACCGTAGTTGCCACAGGAAGACTATCTTCTTCCAATCCCAATTTACAAAATATTCCCATTCGTACCGAGTTTTCTCGCCAAATAAGACAGGCTTTTGTTCCTCAAGATGGATGGTTACTTGTAGCAGCAGATTATTCTCAAATTGAGCTAAGAATTTTAGCCCATTTAAGTCAAGAACCAGTGTTGTTAGATGCCTATCAAAATGGAAAAGATGTCCATAGCGTTACGGCAAAACTATTATTTGAAAAAGACCAAATTACTTCAGAAGAAAGGCGTTTAGGAAAAATAATTAACTTCGGGGTAATCTATGGCATGGGAGCGCAAAGATTTTCTCGCGAATCTGGTTTTAAAGCTGATGTTGGCAAACAGTTTATTGAAAAATATCGCCAAAAATATGCTCTAGTATTTGAATATTTAGAAGGCGTTAAAAAACAGGCAATTTCTTCTGGCTATGTCAATACAATTCTGGGTAGAAGACGTTATGTTAATTTAATTAGTGATAACCTCAAAGAACTACGAGAATTTGATCCAGATGCGATCGATTTAGACAGTCTTAAATTTAGCTATGTCGATTCTCTACCTCTCAGCGCGGCAGCTAACTAGCCCAGTCAGGGTTCGAGTGCAGACATCATTAAAATTGCCATGATTAAACTTCAAGATATTTTGCAAAATTATCAGGCAAGACTGTTAATTCAGGTACATGATGAATTGGTTTTAGAAGTACCCCCCCAAGAGTGGTCAGAGCTACAGCCAATTATTCAATCTACTATGGAAAATGCTGTTAAATTAAGTATTCCTCTAGCGGTAGATATTAATGCAGGTAAAAACTGGATGGAAGCGAAGTAAGCTCATCCCACGTCATTTATGGGTGGGATTTCTCGCTAATAGCTAATTGGGCAATGCCGCTAAATCTAGTCTAAGTTTTGCCAAACTGGGTTCGCTGCTAATTGTGAAATTAGCCACTAGCTATTGCTGACAAGTTGTCGTTTAAATTGAGATCACAGTTAACTAGTAACCGTACATAGTGATATTTCTTACGACTACATACAAAATACAAGTAGTTGTAAGATTTGGCGTTGGTAAATACAGGTATATTTCTGGTGATTTTGAAATCTCAATTGGATTTTAAAAGCTGATAGCTAACAATAAAAATGCTTTGTCCTAAAAGTCCTTATGAAACTTCGACAATCGAGAATCTTCGATTCTTTCATAATCAAAAGTAAGGCTTTAGCCGCAAATAATTTTTTAGGGCATATATGTCATACATCAAATTATCAATGCCTAAGATTGCAGATATCTTAAATATCTAAATTTATGTTCACTACAAAATTCAATTTAAAATCATTTCTAACCATACTTCTTTTGTCTGGAGCTACTAGTATTGGGATTCAATCACCTATTCAAGCAGAAAATATAACTATTTCGGAAGTTACTAGTTCAGAGAGTTTTCTCCATCAGATTGCTAATACAATGAATAAACGCTTGCCGATCATGGTCGATCGCGATACTCGATGGGATGCCTCTTTCGCTGGACCAGGAAAATCACTCAGCTATAATTATACTTTGGTCAACTATTCCGCTGCTAATATTGACGGCTCTTTATTTGCTCATAATGCCCATGTACTGCTAACAGAAAGAGTTTGTAATGAGCCTACCACTGTAATATTTCCCCAGGAAGGAGTCTTACTCAACTTCAACTACTATGATAATACTCGCAATTTGATTGCCAGAGTTAAAGTAACCCCTTCAGACTGTGGCTATTAGACAAACCTAGTTTGAACAAGCAATTAAGGTCAAGGTTGCTTTCAAATTTACCCCTTGTTGCCATACGCCAATATAAAGCTATTAGCTGGAATCAGCTAGTAGCTTTTACTTTTTATGCCTAAATAATTACTCTTAATTTAAGTTAGAAATACATGCCCAACAAAGCTGGAATAGATTCAATATTTGCCATTGATATTTCCAACAACACACTGAAATAACATTTATGTATTTTTTACTTTTTTTTGCTTATTTATAACTGACCAAGAATTACTGATTAGTAATTGCTAAATAATGTATGGCAAGTATTAAGATGTTAGATGGGGAGTTGTAAGGTAGTTTAATTCAAAATAATTACGTTATTACTCGACCCAACTGTCGATTAATTCTCCACTTAAGACAAAAGTAATGACCAATATTCCCCAAAATCAATCTGTCATAGTTATGACGGGAATGCACCGTTCGGGTACTTCTTTAACTGCGTCCCTACTACAAAATGCTGGAATTAGTATTGGCGATCGCCTTATGGGAGTCGATACGGGTAATCCCAAGGGGCATTTTGAAGATTTAGATTTTGTTGAATTTCATCAAAATGTACTTCAATCTCAGGGAATTAGCATTGCAGGATGGACGGAGCATGGTTTTATTGAGGTTCAGCAACAGTATGTAGCACCTGCTCAAGATCTGATTAGAGCTAGACAAGAGCGAGCTATTTGGGGATGGAAAGATCCGCGCACCACTTTATTTTTGAATTTTTGGTCAGAGTTGATACCCCAGGCTAAATTTATCTTTTTATTTCGTTCTCCTTGGGAAGTAGTTGATTCTCTATTTCGTAGAGGGGATATTATTTTCCAAACAAATCCCAATTTTGCGGTTAAGCAATGGTGTCAATACAATCAATTGATTTTAGATTTTTATGAACGCAACCCAGAAAAGTGTTTATTAATAGAAATCAGCAACATCATTAAAGAGCAAAATTTATTAATCGATTTAGTCAAACAGAAGTGGGATTTAGAATTAGAATCATCCGAACCAGTTTACGAACCATCTTTATTTACAACAGGTCGAGATCGTAAGTATCGTCAAGCTTTGATCGCCAAGTTTTTCCCTCAAGCGATCGAGCTATATGACATACTAAACGACCGAGGAGACTGCTCAAGCCTTTCTGTAACAACATCTTTAGCCCCTGATGCTACTTGTCAATCGTGGATACTGCAAGATTGGATCGATTTCAAACAAACGTCAGCCCAGTCAATTCACCTTCAACAACAGTTAGCATCAGTTAATGGAGAACTAACTCAGGTCAAACAGCAGCTAGAATCAGCCAATGCAGAATTAACTCAAACCCAACAAGAG
>CAKZYI010000669.1 GCA_937884735.1 uncultured Pleurocapsa sp. | reverse complement strand
ATAATGGAATGCCAATAATTAAAAAAGCGAAACGAGGACAAGCAGGGACTTGGAAGACAAGCAAAAAGCCACAGAAGTTAATTGTTCATATTAATAGCAACGCCATTAAGCAAAATATCAAAAAAATCCCAGAAGATAGAAAGCCTGCTATTGCTATAAAAGGAGCGCAAAAAAGCTACGCCCACCAGTTAGAAATTCCTGCTCCTTGTAGAGTTGTTTATAGTCCAGATAAACCTTTTCGGTGCGGTGCAAGGGTCTGGATCGAGGTTTTGGGAGTTCATCTAGACTTGATGGCTAGTTAGTGTTACCAGTGCTTAACATCAGGTAATAAGTAATTATTTACTCTTCTTACTTAAACTTCACTATTAGTACGAAACTACAGTTTTCAATATGGACGGGGTTTATATCTGACGTTACGCAGAACAACGAAAAATAGATAGTTTTAATAAGCAAGCTTGTATGACCGTCGCCGCCGCATGTAATGCTCGAATTATTTTACCCTTTACCCTTTGACCTTTTCCCTGTCCTAATAAATTGATTGGTACGTAAGTTAAATATCTTTAACTGCACAACGAGATTCGCTAACAAAAGTACAGTAAGGAACAAGATGGCGTTGGCTAAAACTCAACATGGCTTGGTTTTCGGCTGCGACTGACCATTTGAAATAGGGAATATTTTTATGTTCTAGTTGTTTTTTAATTGCTTCGGCTACTAAAGAAATTCCCCTGCCTAATTTTTGAAATTGGGGTTCGACATACATGGTTGAATAGCGAATTGTTTGAGCATTTATGCGATGGGTTAAACACCAACCAATGACTTTGCCACCATAACGCAAACCTAAGCTGTTGAGGGATTCTAAACGGGGATCTTTGGTTAAGGGAGAAAGAGATGGAGGATAGTTACATCGTTGGGCTAATAATGAAATTACTATGAAAGTTAGCTCGATCCAGGGAAAAATAGAGAAGGAATTGGGTAAAGAATATTTGTATAGCCTAGGTGCTTGAGTAATATTTTCTCTATCTGTTTGAAACAAAGCAAAGGTGGTTTCAGGCGATCGCCATTTTTGTCGTGCTAATATTGGTTCTAATGCGGTCTTGGTTATTTCTGTATCTTGGTAATTGATAGTTATTTGCTGACATCGAGGTTGAAGATAGTTGCTTAGGGATTTGATTAATTCTTCTCCAATACCCTGGTGGCGATGTTGGGGTAAAACCAAAAAAGAAATAATTTGGGCTTGTTTGTTTTTAGTAGAGTCTTCTGTTATTTCGGTAATAATTAAGCCTAAGTTTTCAATACCATTGGTTGCCAAAATGCCAATTAATTGTCCCTGCTGTTGTTTATATTTCCAATAGTTTTTCATCCTGGGATAAGTCAACTCATCCATCTGACAGATTGACTCAACGCTCAGGCGATCAAGAATTTTATAATTGACTTTTGGCTTATACTTAGCTGTATCTGCGGGGATGCAAGATTGTTTTTGCCATATCTGCTGATATACCGACTCTAAATTAGCCTCAAATTTAGCTAAATCAAATAATGGCAGATTATCTCGATCGCTTTTTTGCTTTAATTCCTGGGAATGAGTACCCCAATAAATAGCTTTTTGCTGATATTCTTCAACTGTCTGGCATACAAACTGCGGCTGTTGTGCAGCATGGGCAATACTTGCTCCCATGCGACCTGCAAAACTGTTTCCTGCTAAAGTCAGAGTGGGCAAGCCTACCTGCCATGCACCGATAGCAGTAGCTCCTGCATTGTAGTAAAAGGTATCGAGGAATAAATCTGCTACTTGATATCGAGCTAAATATTCGGCATGGGGTAATTTACCAGCAAAAATCAATCTGCTTGAATCTATTCCTGCTTTTCGCGCTTCTTTGATTAAATTGGCTTCTGTTTCTTGGATGCCTCTTGAGTATAGCCATAAAACCGAATTGGGTACCTGTCGCAAAATATTCATCCATGTAGAAAATACCTGGGGAGATATTTTGTGAGGACGATTAAAACAGCAAAAAACAAAGCTAGAAGTTGGTAAATTGAATTCTTTCCTGCTTAATTTCTGGGAAGAAACCGCCATTTGTGAGCTTACTAAGGCATGAGGGAGATAAACTACTTCTTCTCTAAAATGACTCGCCATTGAGGGAGTTATTAACTGCTCGTCAGCCAAAATATATTGGATAAAATCCGCGCCCATCGTACCAGGAAAACCTAGATAGCTACATTGAATTGGAGCTGGTTGCAAAGCAAAAATTTCAGGACGAGAATAGGTAGTGTAGCCCGCCATGTCGATTAAAATATCGATACTATCATCGGAGATTTTTTGGGCAATGTCACAAGTTGACACAAAAGCAATTTCGGTATAAAAATTGCACTGGCTTCTAACTTTGGCGGTAATCTCGTCCTCAGTATTGACCAAACTGTAGCAATAAACTTCAAAGCGATCGCGATCGTGATGTTTAAATAAATCTTGGATTAAATACCCTACTGCGTGAGAGCGAAAATCGGCAGAGACGTAACCCAAACGAATTTTATCTTTGTTTGTCTTATTAAAATTGCCACCCTTGATAGCTATCTTATTACTTAAATGAGATACTTTTTTCTTGGCAACTTGGGCATAGTGAATGGCTACAGCCTGATGTAATTCCAAGTCTAAATCGAAAAAACTTAGGGTTAAAGGTAATAGTTGACTAGAATTATCTCTTTTTAGATGAGCTTTGGTACGCTGGACTAATTCTGTAACCATTTCAGGAGAGATATCAA
>CAKZYI010000668.1 GCA_937884735.1 uncultured Pleurocapsa sp. | reverse complement strand
GCTAGTATACCTGCATTGCCTGAGTAGAGAAGAATTTATGTAGTTGTTGCCATCATAATACCTAGAAACCAAGCAAATCTCTTTTGAGCAGCCCCTACCCACTCAGGCTCTTGTTTCCTCACCATGAATCTCGCCAGCATCCCTATAGGACTAAAGGGATTAAGACCTGTAACAAGCCTGATGAGAAAATCAATTCCGACGAAAGTTACGACAATTTTGAGAGGAAGATAATTTCCTGTAAAGAAAGCTATGGCAACAGATGGAGCTATGATGGCTAGCTTAATACCAGCCGCTGCCCTTACTTCCCGTTCATAAATTACTTCGTAATTTGCATACCGCCCATAAATCTCTAAATCTTTAAACCGATATCCAAATTGATTCCAGGATTTGTTAGGCCATCTCTCATGGACTTCATTTAAAAAGCGTTTATTTCTTCTCCTTTTCCTAATACCTATCCTGTTTGTTTGATAAAATTGGGACTCATCGATTGAAACCTGTGGAACCGAGGGTTGGAAGGAATCTTTTAGGTCGATAAGTTTTACAGAATAATGAGGATCACAAAAGTCTCCTGTCTTTCGGTCAAACTTGTATGCCAAGCTCAATCGCCGATGATTAGTTAGAATATCTTCCAGAGCATCAGTAATGTAGTCTATCTCAGTATCGGTCATGGTTGGATGTAAAGATAGGCGAACCCAGCCAGGCTTCAGAGAAAGATCTCCGCGATCAATCGAGTTGACTATCTTCCGAGATTGATCGGCAGTAATGTCCAACAGTACATGACCATAAGTTCCAGCACAAGAACATCCTCCCCGAGCTTGGACACCATAATAGTCATTAAGAAGTTTTACTAATAAGTTGTATTGAATATCTGGCGCATATAGAGAAAAAATTCCCAGACGTTGCTGATGATTAGACTCCAGCACTTCAATACCAGAAATGAGCTCTAGTCTTTGCCACATATAATTTACCAGTTCATGCTCGCGATCTAGGATCTGACGGATTCCCATTTCCTCCTTAAGAAGAATCGAGAGACTGGCTCGGATAGCTGGAAGAAAGCCAGGTGTACCTCCATCTTCACGAACTTCAATGCTATTATAGTATCTATGTTCACTCCAAGGGTTGGTCCATGCTACTGTTCCCCCACCTGGATGGTCAGGAACTTCGTTTCGGTAGAGATGATAATCAAACAAAAGAACTCCACATGAGCCAGGACCACCCAAGAATTTGTGGGGAGAGAAAAAAATTGCATCCAGCTTTTGTTCGGGTTTACGAGGATGCATGTTGATAGCCATGTAGGGAGCTGATGCGGCAAAATCCACAAAGCAAACTCCTCCATAGCGATGCATCAACTCTGCCATTTGGCGATAAGGGGTGCAAATACCTGTAACATTGGAACAGGCTGTAAATGAACCAATTAGATATTTGCGATGTTGATGAGCCTTGAGGATATCTTCGAGATGATTGAGGTCGGGAAGACCATCCTGATTTGGATTTAAGATTTCGAGATCGCAGAGGCATTCTAGCCAGGTGATTTGATTGGAGTGATGTTCCATATGGGTAACAATCACTAAAGGACGCTCTACCTCTGAGAGTTGCACGAGTTTGGCAAAGCGATCAGGAATACGAAGACCCATAATACGCTGAAACTTGTTGATAGCCGCAGTCATGCCAAACCCTGTGAAGAGTAGGATATCGTCTTCCGAAGCCCCAACATGGGATTTGATTAAGGTGCGGGACTGGTGATAGGCTTGAGTCATCATTGTGCCTGTTAGGTTGGCTTCGGTATGAGTATTAGCGACAAAGGGGCCTAGTGTATCCGTCACATAACGTTCAATGGGATCATAAAGCCGACCACTGGCAGTCCAATCTGCATAGGTAATAGGAAATTGCCCCCCTCGGAAGTCACATTTATGATGAATACCCACAATATTCTGCCGAAAGGGAGCGAAATGTTGTTCCAATTGATAAGAAGGATGCGTAAAATTTGTTTGTCCGATCATTTTAAGTTCCAAATAATCTTAGTAGTAGAATAATTTCTCCTTGATGCGTTGGTGATTTGAGGATGCTAATTAGAAAATAATGATATTCAACCATTGATTTTTATTTGATACTTGTATCGAAAACATTACGCATTCACCAATGCCTATTTTTGTAATTAGTATTGGCAGGATCGCCATCAAGACTCAATGCAAAGTGAACTGGTATGATGTGCTTACGTTTGTTGTTCGCAATCTATAAATCTAAAATAAGTTTGTAAAAATCATTTATGGGTTGCAATAGTCTAGCGATCGCTACATTGTCTGATTTAATGGTTGCAATAGAACTAATACTGCATTGATGCCACCATTGAACATCGTCAGTAGAGAGTAGTTGCAGCAGCTTCAAATATGATGTGTCATAAGGTGTTTGAAGGCAGTAACTTGGTTTGATTTTATGATATTTACGTAGCGAGCTACAGCCAATTTTTAGATAAGAAAACGTTCTCAATTGCCAAGGAATTGACTGAATACTAAGTTTTTGACGAGCAAAATTGAGCTGGTGATTTATCTTTTCTAATGTAATGTCTTTGGATAATTGCTCGTATTTGTCAGTTATATTTATTACAACATCAGCTTCATGCGGCATATTCGTCTCCTTTCATTTAGCAATAATTTCTCGAACAATTAAATAATCACAGATCGATTACTGAGTATAAGAAGGAGATTAACTGACAAGTTACTGACTTTGTATTGAGTTATGACTTACAAAACAGGATCTAGTATGAGGTCGTATTTCTATTTTTTGCTAGAAAAGCGATGCAGCGCGTGCTGCCCGTAGCCTTAAGGATCGCCACATTTCCAAACAATAGTATCAAGATCGTTATTAGCCACTAATTCAACGTTACCGTTTTTGTTGATAACCCATTTATCTGCTTCAACAATTGGTTCGGTTTTGGTCGAGGCAGAAGTATTATTAATAGAGCTTTCTGTCCATTTGCCTGGTAATTGAACATCAACAAACATATTGCTGTTATCTAGAGACTCATAAGGATTAGGAGGTAAACCACCGCGACCAGTATTAATAAAGCTACTACTGTCTTCTTCTCTGCTGGCTTGACAACCCTGTAATGGTTTAGGAACAGCAAAAGTAGTTAATAATTCTGTTAATCCCTGATTTGGGTTGATTTCTGGAGTATCTATCTTTACTACACCATCCAAGCCAAATTTCGAACTGGCATTGATATCGTTAGTGTTGGGATTATTGGAACGTTCTTCAATACCAAATAAAGACTTGGCATTAATGTTAATATTCCCTCCATTTCCTTGTTCTGCATTAGCAATAATATCGCTCCCATCACCACTGCTAGGAAAAGCAATAATAAATCTACTATCAATAGCTAAGTTCCCTCCATCAGCTTCATTAAAAGCTCGTGCAGAAATCAAACTATTATTTCTCATACGTATGGTGTCATTAACTATGAGATTAATATTGCCCCCACTACAAGAAGTAGTATCAGCTGAGATAGAACCTTGATCTAGTAAATCTATTGATTGCGCATTAAT
>CAKZYI010000667.1 GCA_937884735.1 uncultured Pleurocapsa sp. | reverse complement strand
ATCCCCTGTTTGCAGTGCTAAAAGAATATTACCAGCGATCGCATATGCACCACCTACTAGAATTTCTTTTCCAATACCCTCTGGCAAACCCACTTGAATAGCTAGATTGTCAGAAATGTCTAATAATGGCTCTCCAATAGCAAAACCAATAATTAGCAATGCCATCATAGTAGTAGTGTAGAGAGAATTAGCAGCCAGCAAGTCTTTATCCTTGACAATTAAAGGAATTACAGCCTGTTCTGCGGGGGCAAAAAACTGTGTAAAAGTAGATACGGCAAATGTAACAGCTAGCATTAAGCCAAATCCCAAGGGAATGGCATCTAACAAGGTTTTTCCTTGAGCAAACAAAAGCAAAGGAGGTAAAAGTAATACTAAACCGCCTCTAATTAAATTGGAAATGACCAAGATAGATTTTTTTTGCCAACGATCTACATATACTCCCGCCAACGAACCAAATAACATTGCAGGAATGGTAAAGGCGACCATAATAGGAGATACCCATCTACTAATTGGCTGATTGGGTAACTGAAACTGATTAGCGACAATCGCAATCATCAACACCAAATATACTTTATCTGCTAGTTGAGAAAAGATTTGACCACTCCAAAGAATTAAGAAGCGGTTATTTTTTAATACGGGAGCAAACCCCTGATGTTCGGCGTTATCTAGTGGGATATTTTCTTGTTCTAAAGATGTTTCTGATTCTGACAGTCGCATTATATTTTTGATTCAATTAAATACTATTTTTTATATCCATTCTGTAGAGATATATAGCAATGCATCTCTAGCTTAAAAAGCGAATCTAACAGCTAAAAGCTAAAACTAGGGGCTAGGTCGTAGCCCGTTAAAATTCGACATATAAGTTATCTACTAGGGTAGCCGAACGAATCGTCCTACCTGTATGATATTTGACATATTCTCGCAAAATTCCTTCTACTCTAATCCAAGCAATCTCTGGATCTAAGTTATTAATTTCGCCTTCGTCCAGACCTTCCAAAGATGGTAAGTCTTGATAATTTAATTGTTGCAGAATAGCCAATTCAACGCCACCAATGCGGTAATCAATTTTAGGTAGGCGATTGTTATAACGCGCCTCTGCATCTTCTGTCTTATCTTCTTTGTGGTGCTGTTGTGCTTGATAAAATGCTGCCAAATCAACAATACCACCCCCTTCAAAACTAAAGCCTATCCGCCAATCAGAAGTGGTCAAGTTAGGTGAAATAGTCTCCTCACTCAAGCAGCAATTGAACACTTGAGGAGTCAAACCTGCGATCGCAATTAGGTGAAATACCGCTTGAGCTAGATAAGGATATATGGAGCGATCTTTCTCCGCGCTTTCTATTCGTTTTAGGTGTTCGTTAAGCAGCTCATACAAATCTGATTGGGGTTGTTCGTCTACTGCCAAAAACAAAGCTAATTCAGCCAAATATTGAGCAGCAGCCAACTTACCAATATCCTTACTCAAACCAGGGTAAGTATAAATAGTATCAGCCTGAATAATTTTATTGAGAGACTTTCCTCTAAGTATTAATAGCTCATTGACCACAAATAATTGTGTCCTTCCTCGCAAGCTAGACTTAATTTTCTATGCTCCAGGAGCAAACGCTCTAATCAAGCCATACTCAGGAGTTAAAACCGTTACCAAGCGATCGCTTTCCTTAAGAGACGAGCCTTTTAAAATAATTCCCGTCGCCTTATATTTTTGGCTCATTAGTAATCAGTAATCAGTAATTATTTAATACTTTCACTTTGCTGTCTCAACAAATCCACCCCTCTTGAAGTACCAAGACGAGTTGCACCTGCTTGAACTAAGGCGATCGCCTGTTCGTAGGTACGAATACCTCCTGAAGCCTTGATCCCAATTTGTCCTTTGGTAATTTCTTTTAATATTTTGACATCTTCTACCGTCGCACCGCCAAACCATCCCGTACTGGTTTTCAGATAAGCTACTCCTGCATCGAGGCAAATTTCTCCTCCCAACCTTTTTTCTTCATCGGTTAAAACAGTCGTTTCCAGAATTGCCTTAACTACCCGACCAGTTTCGGAGCATATTTGTGCTATTTCATTATATATCTTAGATGTTTCTCCAGATTTAAGCCAACCAAGGTTTACTACTACATCTAGCTCGGTTGCGCCGTTTTCTACTGCTTCTTGTGCCTCGTAAAGCTTGGCACTAGAGGTTGCTGAGCCACTAGGAAAGACTATTACAGTACAGATTTCAGGCTGTTTGTCGTGTAATAATTCCCTGGCTTGCTGTACCGCAGCAGGATAGACACACACCGCAGGAAAATTATATCGCCAGGCTTCTTGACATACCTTTTTTACTTCTTCAGGGATAGCACTGGGCTTAAGAATAGTGTGATCTATATAGGTGGCGAGATCGATATCTGTATTGGTTATAGGCATTTTTGGTTGCTAATTACTAATTTAGTAGCTAGTGGCTAGTCTAATTGCTATTGAGCCGAAGCAATAGTAATGATTCTTGTATTTGATTTAGAGGTAATATGTGCAAATTTTCTACATTAATCTGACCATATTCTTGCTCTGTTTCGGCTAGTAATAAAATTAACAACGGAATATTAAATTGTTGAAGCTTATGGACTAACTTTTCTCTCTCCTTATCCCAGGTAATAAAGATACAAATGCAACCACTCAACGCCGATAATTTTTCTATTACCGCAGCGGTTAAATAGTCAAAAGTTTTATCTTGACAGGCTTGTACGCCAGCCAAAACTTCTAACATCTGTTCGCTGCTGCCTAACCCCCTGCCAGAAGTAAAGCAATAAGATTGTAAACCAACAAACATCAAATCTAACAATGATTCTTGAGTATGAAAATCACAGGCGAAAGAAGCAGCAATAGAAATAGCTTCCTCTAGAATTGTACTTTCACTCTCTGGTTGAAAAGTATCCAAAATTAGCGCTTGACGAACAAAATATTCGCTTTGTTCTTCCCTAACTACTGGTTGACCAGTTTTTGCCCAGCTTTTCCAATGTATTCGACGCAGAGGATCGCCTGGGCGATAGTCTCTTAAAGATACAAATTCTTCGGAGTCGCCGACAGAAGAAGCCAAGCTTACACTACCAGATTGGGACATTCTCGAACCAGGAAGGTTGATAGCTGGTAGCTGATATCTTCGAGGTAATACTAATAAAGATTGAGGTTGACTAATAGTTTTTACCGCATTGAATACATTAAAAGGATCGGGGCGCAGAAAACTAACTGCTTCGAGTCGAACTATGCCTCTGTGAGTTGGGGTAATTTCTCCTTTGACAACAGTCTCTGTATTTGGCTTAAGAGAAGATAGAGCGATCGCTTTAACCTGGGCTTTTCGTTTACGAGCGATCGCTTTAAGCCATTGCAAATAAATATAACTCAAAGATTTAACTGATTTTTTGACAGACTTTTGTTTGATTATTTGCTTAAATTCTGCAAAACTAAATTTAGGCTGGCGTATTTCTTCAATAAAACTCAATCCGCGCTGTATTTTTTTAGTTTAATTAAAAATAGTCAAACGATAAGAAACCTTGACTCCTACAGTAGCAAATCTAGGCAGATGACGTTGTACAGTCAAACGAACTTTAAAAACCAAGCTAAAAGAAATAGCAATCAATAAAACTGCTAGCAGAAAAGTAAACACCTGATACGCCATTGTTTGTTTGGTATCTATGCCAATCAATGCCGCACCAATTAGACAAATCAAAATACTTATACCACTAGGAGAAAAACGTCTAACTATCAACTGTTGCGTGCCATAAATCAAACCAAACAAACGATATAAAACTTTCATCTTTTGATTTAAATGAAAGCTCTATGTTGGCACAAGTTTTTTAGGCATTGGTAATCTAACGCATGAGACTTTTGCCCAGTTTACCCTTGAGGACAAAGTATTTAACGTGAATTCGCGTGGAAGCTTAAAGCCTTACTAAACAAACAACTCAAAAACTACTTTTTCTATGCTAGTTTGTTGATTTAAAAGATTGAAAAATCTCTTAAAAGCTAATGGCTAATGGCTAATGGCTAATAGCTGATAGCTATTCTAACAAATCAATCCTGTTAACCCTAACTGACGTTATTTATTATCGTATCTCTTAGCTTTTAACCTTTAAGATCTTAATAACATCAGCTATCTAAATGGAGGAGAATGTATCAATCCACCACTCTGGGCTAAATTATTCGCGCCTCTTTCCAAATTAAAAGGCTTGCCAATGTTGCGATCGTAAACTTCTCCGTAATTACCAACATTCTTGACAATTTTATAAGCAAAATCGTTAGATAAGCCGATATTCTTGCCCAAATCTCCTTCCATACCCAAAAATCTTTGAATGGCAGGATTTTTAGTCCCAGCGAAGCGATCTACATTTTGCGAATTGATACCCAACTCCTCTGCTTTGACCATGGCGTTGCTCACCCACTCCACCACATCAAACCATTCTGGCTCACCATTAGCAATAACAGGGCCTAAAGGCTCTTTAGAAATCACATCAGCTATATCTTAGTGGGCTTCGGGATTAGCCAAGCTAGAACGACGGGCAACCAATTCCGAACGATCTGCTGTAGCTGCACTACAGCTATTAGATTCATACGCACCATACATTGCTTTTTTATCTTCAAATTTCATCGGATTGTAAGCAATATTGCGTTTTCGCATTTGAATTGCCAAATTATCTTCTGTGGTTGTGTTTGCCGAGACACAGATAGATTTGCCATTCAAATCTTCTAACTTGTCAATCCCGCTATTTACTCCAACCAATAAACCCTGACCATCATAAAAGTTGGTTGGGGGAAAATCTAATCCGCCAGAAGTATCGCGGCTCAAATTCCAGGTGGTATTACGGCTTAGTATATCGACTTGTCCAGATTCTACTGCGGCAAAACGCTTCTCTGATTCTAGATGACGAAATTCTACTTTCGTCTTATCGTTAAATATAGCCACTGCGATCGCTCGACACAAGTCTACAGATATTCCAGAATAGTTACCATCTTTTTCTTTGTAGCTAAATCCAGGTAACTGATCGTTAACTCCACAAATCAATTTGCCACGCTTTTTAATCAGATTTAAACGATTATTTATTTCCGTATTGTTTGTTTCTTGTTCTTGATCGTTAATATCTGTACTGAAAGCATAGCGATCGCTATTAGTGCAACTAACAAGGAATACTACAAATATCAACAACAAAAGATTAGATTTACGTTTAATAATTAACCAGTGAAGCATTTATATATTGAATAAAAAATCAGAAGCTTGAAATTAACCTATAAAACTCCTCATCACTGATAAACCAATAATGAAGAGTTTAATTTAGATTGCTAAATTATCCCAGATAAGCGTAATTTTATTTCAATAACCCTTCTCCCCTGCGGAATAGCTCTCTAGCATAATCTGTCCAAGTACCCTGTCCCCAGTAGCGAAAACAGCTAGTTTCCACAAGCATTACATATAGCAATGCCTCTTGATATTCCTTGGTTTTGGTAATAGCAGGATCTTCAGCCACCAAAGTATCGTATTTTTGATGAAACATCGCACTTAGCTGATTCATGGGTTCGAGAACATTCTCATAACCTTTTACCCAACTAAGGTCGTCTGTCCAAGAAGCTCCATCCATATGGAATTGATGGTCTGTTTCTTGTAAGTGGGCGATCGCCTGTGCTACCTTTTCAGGCGTAAGACTATTAAGATCTACCTGCTGCCAAATTTTATGTTGTCCCACGGCTTGACAGGTAGGATATTCTTCAGGATTTGCCCCTGCTGCTTCAATCAACTCCAAATACTCTGTGCCGTTTAAACCCACAACATTTTGATTGTCTTTTAGTTCGTACCATACAGGTTGATAATCACGGGCATATTCATTCATCATGACTCCCCCATTCTCCCCATCGGCGATTTGAGAAACGCAACTTGGAACAGGAATTCCACCAATCTGTTGCTTACCTTTACCTTTGGCTTCGTGGTAAGGCTGCATTTGAGCTACTAATTTAGTATCTGAACCTTGAGTTTTAATCAAAGCAGTAATACTAATAGTTTGTCCCTTAGAATTACGCGCAACTAAACGATTAGGCAAGTATTTATCATCTTGATGCAAACCCGAACCATCTAGCCTTTCTACAGAGTGTTCCTGTACCAGCAGCCAGCGATAACCACACTCTTTAAGAGCCTTAATATATTCATAGAGAGTATCAGGATTATTAGGTAAGTGCATTTCTGGGGGAGAAAAGCCTTTAACGCGCTGGAGAGCATCATAACCAAACATCGCCGCAAAATAATGTTGCCAAGCCTGAATTTGTAACTTGATATCAGGAATAGGAGTTGAAGGAACAACTGCATGACTCCACATCGTTCCTAGCCACTCTACATAGGGCTGATATTCTGCTTCGCAAGTAATTTTTTTCAGATTGTCCAAAATATCATTACGTCCCATCTGCTCAAAACTCCAAAGCAGATTTCCCGAATAGTCCAGCATAATCCGAGGATTGCAACCATTCGCAACTAGTTCGGGTATCCAATCTCCCATACGTTTATAACACCAGGCAAATGTCTCCCCATTGTGATTGTCTCCATCATGGGGATTATTAAGCATGTTCTGCAAATTGCCGATCAAACCGCCGTTAGCCCCAGCAGGGATAGTAGGCTGGTGCATGTGAAGCGCGCAAGCAAAGCCAGCATTGACTTGAGAAATATCAATTTTACTATGGGGCAAAAATATTTGCTGCTGGTGATTGACTAACGAGCTTATTTCCGATTCCCAACCGCAGATGTTGGGCAAACCATTGGTAACTACTTGAAGATTGTTTTTAGGTGCAGTAGCGATCGCCATTATTGTTTTTGAAAACTAATTAAGAATGATGATTTATTGTATGGCGAGTCCCTTGGTTCGATAAACAATCTCAACAGAATAATTATTAAGTTGTTAAAAATCTTAGGAAAACTCTGGCGAAGGATTATAGCCACACAAAGTTATACGAGAACAAGTTTATTTAATTGCATGTCAGTTTCAGCTCAAATAGCACAATCAAAAATAATACTAAATCATTACTCTGACCATAAATCAGTCATTATAATGAAATTTACCAATTGCTCAGAAAGCGATCGCTTTTTTTATGTTGAGAAGAGCGATCGCCTTTTTCTAAAGTTGTTTGGTTTTTATCTCTCGCAGAGTCTCTAAGACGCAGAGAAAGAAAGCGGAGAGTTTATAGGTTATTGGCGATACGAGTAATACCGTTTTTAATTAAGTTGGTATTGAAGTTAATAAGTAAGCCCAAGCGTTTATTAGTTAGACGAAGATAAGTTAATAGCTGTTTTTTATGAACTGGAGCGATATGTTCTACAGACTTCAATTCAATAATTACTAAATTCTCGACAATAAAATCCGCTCGAAAACCTTCCCCTAAATGCATCCCTTCATAAACCACAGGAATAGGCTTTTGCCTCTCAAATCTTAACCCTCGCTTACTTAATTCATAAGCCATCACAGCCTCGTAAACAGACTCTAATAAACCAGCACCCAACCCAGTATGGATCTTGTAAGCAGCGTCCACAATCTCCTTACTAATTTCATTCTCTCTCACTCCTTATCCCCTTTGCTTTCTTTTCTTATCATTCCCAACACAAAGCAAAAAAACTCTTAGCGTCTTAGCGACTTTGCGAGAGATTAAAGAGTTTCACGCAGAGGCGCAAAGGCGCAAAGGCGCAGAGAGAAGAACAAGAGAAAGTAATAATCTCTTAGCTTATTTGCCTAGCACTCAAAGATTTTTTTCAATCGCACATCGACATGGGTAAATGTCTTTGCGTAATACATAATCAAATGTTTTATCAAATTTTTTGTATGACTAAATAAAACATTTTTTCAATATTCCAATCTTCATATACAGGACATGAACCTGGTGTTACCAGGCTACGAAACAAAGATCCTGAACGTTTAGGTTTAATCTCATATGTAAAATAAGAGAAATCATCATCTGGTATTTCCATATCAAACTCTTCTTCAATTGCTATTATGATTTCAAAAATATCCCATCCATCCGCTTCTAAATCCTTTATAAGGTAAGTATTTAGTTTTATTGTTTCTCCATCTATTTCCAGACAATCGGCAATTATATTTTTAATTCTGGTAAAGATTTCAGAGCTTCTATAATTACTATTAATCCCTGGATTTGCTTGCTTAAACACTTGTAATTTTTCAAACTCTTTCTCTTTACGCTCTCGATCAAGTTCTTTTTGTTTGGACTTTTGCTCCAATTGTTCAGCTTGTACTTTTTCTCAAGTTTATAATTTTCGTTTGAAACAGCCATAAAAAAATACAAGTAAAGTTATCCATACAAAGATAATTCCCTTCACTAGTAAAACTGTAACAAACACAAATCAATCCCTTTGCTTCCTTCTCTTGCAATTTCCAACACCAAACCAACAACCTCTTTGCGCCTTAGCGTCTTTGCGTGAGACAAAAAAAAATCCCCCTAAAACTAGGAGGATTCAAAAACAATTCAAACTATTTTAAGCAGCAACTAATTCCTTCTCAGTCTTAGCCAACTCATTCAACAACGCGCTAACGTTTGCTTTCGCATCGCCGAATAACATTTGATTGTTATCCATATAGAACAGAGGATTATCTACCCCTGCATAACCAATACCGAGACTGCGTTTCATTACCACAACGTTTTGTGATTTCCAGACTTCCATTACGGGCATACCTGCAATGGGGCTAGTAGGATCGTCGAGGGCGCTGGGGTTAACGGTATCGTTAGCACCGATAACTAGAACTACGTCGGTTTCGGATAGATCGTCGTTGATTTCGTCCATCTCTAACACGATGTCGTAGGGTACGTTAGCTTCTGCTAGCAGTACGTTCATGTGTCCAGGCATTCTTCCAGCTACGGGGTGGATACCAAAGCGGACTTCTTTACCACGCTTGCGAAGAATTTTAGTAATGTCGGAGACGGAGTGTTGTGCTTGAGCAACTGCCATACCGTAACCAGGTACGATAACCACGCTTTTGGCATCGTTAAGCAATTCTGCAACTTCTTCAACGTTAGTAGCAGTAGCTTCGCCCATAGGTTTTGCTTCACCAGTGGGTGCAGCCGCACCAGAGCCTTCACCAAAACCGCCGAGGATAACGCTAACAAAAGAACGGTTCATAGCTTCGCACATGATATAGCTAAGGATAGCCCCACTACTACCAACCAATGCGCCAGTAACGATTAGCACGTCATTAGAAACCACAAAACCAGCAGCAGCAGCAGCCCAACCTGAATAGCTGTTGAGCATGGAGATGACGACGGGCATATCTGCGCCACCAATACCCATTACGAGTAGGAAGCCAAGTACACAAGCTAAACCAGTCATGATTAACAAAGTCTGTAAGACTTTTGCAGTTCCCTTGTACTGTACGCCGTTTTCTTCAGATCCAACATATTATGCAATGTTGATTAGTTT
>CAKZYI010000666.1 GCA_937884735.1 uncultured Pleurocapsa sp. | reverse complement strand
CAGACTCCTGCGTCGAGTTAGGGACTATACCCAAGTTCAAAAAGCAGAAACCATTACCCAAGAATTAGCAGCAATGGCAATGGATTTATTTGATGTCGATACAGAAGGATTAGACTGGACAGATCGTTTAGTATTGAATACCATTATTCAACAGTTCAACGGTGGCCCTGTGGGTTTAGAAGCGATCGCCGCAGCCACAGGAGAAGACCGCAAAACCATCGAAGAAGTATATGAACCATACCTGCTGCAAAATGGCTATCTCAGCCGTACCCATCGCGGAAGAGTTGCTACGAGTAAAACTTACGAACATTTGGGTTACAACAAGGATAAACCAGCCCAAACGCAACTGGAGTTTTAGATAGAATAATACTGCATAAAATATGAATAGCGGTATTATCTGGGACGGAGTTAATCAAGACTGAGCCAGACTTCAAATATTTATGATGAATTGATTATGATGGCAATTATTAGCGATCGCTAATAATTGAATATATTAAACTTAAAGTAATATTTTTATGACTTTAGAAGCTCTATTCAACAATATTGCAGCCTATCGCATTCCAATTATCTTAGTTTTAATTGCCAGTCCTTCCATAACTTATTTGGCTTGCTATTTTATTCCTGGTAAAAAAGAAGAACCCTATTTATTGAGTATCAATTTGGGGTTGTCAATGTTAAGTATGCTTATGCTTTCTGGTTATTTAGCATATGTTACTAATACCAGCGGATGGCAAAAGGTGATTCAACAAGCTGATATATTATTGCTGTTTTTACCTCCATATCACCTAATAACTTCACTATGGCTTTCTCGTCAGCGAATCCCTTTACAATCAATACCTGCTTTTCGCACCTTGCAGGGTTTAACGATGTTGGGAGGAGTCTTTTTAGTTTTATCTTGGCTAGCATCTAAAATTCATATTGTTTTGTTCTCTTACTTACCATTTGGCAGCTTTTTAGTTGTTTTGGGCGTTTTGTTGGGCATTGGTTATGCAGGATATAGAAAGCTCTTGGGATAAAAAACTTAAGTAAATAATATGTAGGAAAGATAGACCTAGATATTTAAATTCCGCTCGGGCATAATAAATATAAAACATATCAAGAAAAATTGATGTCAGTTAATGTCGAAAATACAGTTGAAATTATGGCGGGCTTTCGCGCCCTCGCCGATCCATTAAGATTACAAATAATTGAACTGTTGCGATCGCAAGAACTTTGTGTCTGCGAATTATGCAAAAAATTAGAGGTCAATCAATCTAAGCTATCATTTCATCTCAAAAATCTTAAAGAAGCTGGGCTGGTTAATTCTCACCAAGAAGGTCGTTGGATTTACTATAGGCTTAATTTAGTACAATTTGTAGCGTTAGAGCATTATTTAGCAGAATATAGACGTTTTGGAGATATACCATCTGCTAGAAATTGCCAATAGGTACTCATGTTAAATCCGATTCATCGAAGTTACTTATTTGGTTTGACTGGGAGACTGAAGGAATAGGAGATAAGGAGACTGGGGGACCTCATAAAGGTAGGTTATTTACGTTTAACTGTTTTGGGTGACGAGGGGACACGAAGCATAGCTTCGTCCAGAATCGAAGATTCTGGGAACATCTTTGATGTTCGACGGGGAGACAAGTCTATCTTTTATTCCGTCAATTTTAAATAACTTATACCAACAAAATTTAGTATTACTACTCCCTACTCACTAACAGTTACCTTCAAGACTACCAATATTAAACTCTTCTTTACTTAAATTTAACCCATCAATATTTTTTGATACATCAATCAAACTTGATGTAGGATGAAATTACTCCTAAAGATTTTTAGTAGAGCAAGAAAATGAATGTTCTAGAAAAAATATCAGCAAAATATATTAAGTTAGCCAGCTTGGGGCTAGTAATATCAGTATTTAGCGTTGGTAGCTCTCTAACTGCTCAAGAAAATCAAGCGATAAAAATTGATGGCTCTAGTACTGTATATCCTATTACTCAAAAAATTGTTGAAGGTTACAACAGCAGTAAACAACAATCAGTCAATATAAATGTTGATTTTTCGGGTACTGGCGGAGGTTTTGATAAATTCTGCCGTGGAGAAACCGATATTAGCAATGCGTCTCGTCCAATCCAACTAAACGAGATGGAAGACTGTAACAATTCAAATGTTCGTTATATTGAGTTGCCCATAGCTTTTGATGCCCTTACAGTAGTTGTCAATCCTCAAAATGATTGGTTGAACAATATTACCATAGAAGAATTAAATAAAATTTGGTCTCCTGAAGCAGAAGGAAAAATTACCAACTGGAATCAGGTTAGGGCAACTTTCCCTGACAAGCCTCTCAATCTTTATGCCCCTGGGGACGATTCAGGTACATTTGACTATTTTACCGAAGCCATTGTAGGAGAATCAGGATCTAGTCGCGATGATGTGACTCAAAGCGAAGACGACGATCTGTTGGTTCAAAAAGTAAGTGAAGATGCCAATGCTTTGGGATATTTCGGTCTTGCTTACTACGAGCAGCGTGTTGGCGAACTTAAAGCATTAGGTGTCGATAGTGGTAACGGTGCAGTCGTACCTTCCATTGCCACTGTAGAACAAGCTAAATATCAGCCTTTGTCTCGTCCTTTATTCATTTATGTTAATGCAGCTTCTGCTCAAAAAAAATCAGATTTGAGACAGTTAATTGATTACTATCTTGCACAAGCACCAGAGTTAGTAACCCAAGTAGGCTATGTCCCTCTTCCAGAGGAGGCTTATCACATCAATAAAGTAGATTTTCACAAGGGAGAAGTTGGGACAGTTTTTGAAGGAAAGTCCCAGTTTAATCTCACCATACCAGAGCTATTACGCAAGCAAGCCAGATTCTAACCTTAATAAGAGTATACAAGTAACTATATGCAGTCAAACAGTCCACAAATTAATACTCAAGCTGTTCAAGCTGGAGGTCAATTAAACATCTTTGAGAAATACCTAACCCTATGGGTTGCCCTTTGCATTGGTGTAGGAATTACTTTAGGAAAAATCTTTCCTGGTGTAGCTCAATCTTTAGACTCAATGAGTCTTTATAACGTTTCCATTCCCATTGCAATATGTCTGTTTTTTATGATGTATCCCATCATGGTTAAGATAGACTTTTCTCAAGCTAAAAAAGCAGCGCGATCGCCCAAGCCAGTATTATTAACTTTAGTCATAAACTGGCTGATTAAACCCTTTACGATGGTGGTATTTGCTCAGTTTTTCTTGGGTGGACTGTTTCAGTCTTGGTTATCCTCGACTGAAGTAATTAGGGGAGTAGAAGTTACCCTGGCAAATTCTTATATTGCAGGTGCAATTTTACTGGGAATTGCTCCTTGTACGGCGATGGTGTTGATGTGGGGATATCTTTCCTACAGCAACCAAGGACATACTTTAGTCATGGTGGCAGTTAATTCCTTAGCAATGCTATTTCTTTACGCGCCTTTGGGAAAATGGTTGCTTTCTGCTAATAATTTAACTGTACCTTGGGAAACTATAGTACTTTCTGTGCTTATTTATGTCGGCTTACCCTTAGCCGCAGGAATATTTAGTCGCTACTGGATTTTTCATAACAAGGGAAGAAAGTGGTTTGAAGAAAGATTTCTGCAATATCTTTCGCCAATTGCGATCGCAGCTTTACTATTAACTTTAGTATTATTATTTGCTTTCAAAGGAGAATTGATTGTTAATAATCCTCTTCACATTTTATTAATTGCCGTTCCTTTATTTTTACAAACTACCTTTATCTTTTTTATCACCTATGTAGCAGCCTTAAAACTAGGCTTGGATTACGAAGATGCAGCACCCGCAGCTTTAATAGGTGCAAGCAATCATTTCGAAGTTGCGATCGCAACAGCAGTGATTTTATTTGGTCTAAACTCTGGTGCAGCCTTGGCTACAGTTGTAGGAGTACTCATCGAAGTGCCTGTAATGTTGATGTTAGTGGAGTTTTGTAAGCGTACTGCAAACTGGTTTCCTAGACAACCAGAAAAAGCTACATTATTAGACCCTCGCTGTTGCCAAAATAGTTTTAACAATTAAAACATTGGGTGATCGCTTTAATTGTTTCAAGCATAAATTATTCGGCAATAATCTCATCAATCAAGTCTTGTTCAATATTATTGAGAGAATTATCGACACTGAAGAAGTCTTGAGTCAGGCTGATGCTGGTATTGTCTGCAACCACTGCGATCGTATCTTCAACAAGTTTAATTTGGGTATCAGCAGACTCACCAACAGCCAAATTGGCAGTAGTATCTAAGGAATAGTTTTCAATATTGCCATAGACTTGGAATACATCGCCTTCTAGACTATTAAAGTCGGTGATGACAGCGTAATCATTAGTTTCAGCCTCGACTACAAAAGGCTCTGCATGGCAGAAAAAATCTGCACAAGGATCGTGATAATAACTATAAGAAACATCTTGGTAATAATGACCATCTCCATCACCAAGAGAAAAAGTATCTGCTCCCGCACCACCTGTTAAAGTGTCAACTTCATCCGAGATACTAGGAGTATAAGAAGAACCAAACCAATATGGATTACCAAAAGAGTATTCGTAATCTTCTAAGCCAAAATCTGAATCTGGATCGAATAGTTCGTAGGAAAGAGATGTATCATAAAGAGTATCGATAGACTGGACTTCGTTATTGACAGAAGTTTCACTATCATCAAAAAGCCAATCAAGCCAAATGTTGCCAAAATTTAAGGGTTCATCATGAGTATCATCAGTATTGTATTGAGAACCCGCCAAATAATCATTGCCTTCTCCACCAAATAGGGCATCGTTTCCCCCTCCGCCGTAAAGAGTGTCGTTACCTGTTTCTCCTAAAAAAATATTGTCTCTAACTTCGTTAATGTAGTTATAAATATAATCATTTCCTGCTCTACCAGACAATATATCATTGCCAGCTTCGGCGTATAAATAATCATCTCCAGCAGTTACAATTGCCTGTTCTATAACGTTCGTATTCACCGTTGTCTCTGGCTGTTGAAGAGTTTCTTCTGCTGTAGTCAATTCCAAATTAGTTGTGTTGTTCATAGTCTTTTTTTGATTGTGTTGTTTACTTCATTCGTTGTTATTTATTTCTGAAAAATTGAAGGGTATGCAAAGCAATATTTACAAGTCAAAAGCTTGACTAGAATCAAAGCCAGAATCAATTGCATTTGTGACATCATCAAAAGCAAGTGCAACGTCATAAGAAGTTGCCACAGCATCATTAGAACCGACTGCTAGATAATAGTCACCTGCATCCAAGGTCAAGCCAAAGCTGTCTAAAGGAATTTCTGTTTCTTGGGAAATTGCCAGAACCTCACCCTGAGAATCAAAAAGTGCCAGATCGGCATTTGCGCCGTCACCCATTACGCTTAAGGCTGCACCAAATTGTTTTGCTTCATTGATACTAAACTGAAAAACATCTAATGAATTGGCGCCGCCAATAGTTTCCGATCCAACCACAGTGTTGTTATCAAATTCCCCTATGTACAAAGC
>CAKZYI010000665.1 GCA_937884735.1 uncultured Pleurocapsa sp. | reverse complement strand
ACCTTAACTTGTTTACTCTGCTCCAATCAAATTTTTCTTTTGCGTAAGTCCTACAATACTATTAATTGCATTGGCCGTAATTTCAATTTTTTCCTCCAAACCACCTTCGGGTAGCTTTATCCCCCAACGAGACAGGGGAACTTTATTATCGAATAGCCAATATGTATTAAATGTAGCAAGTGTAAAAGGCATGATATTTTTCTCTAATTAATAGTGACTTTAATTGCTTCAATTAATAATATGTTTTGAAGTTTCTTTAACAGAATATTGGTCATTTAATTAATTGTTTCTCTAGTAATTTACCAAAAAGCTAACAATTTATTTCCTTTTTCAGACAAACTATCGTCTCTTTTCATTGTCTGTAAGCTCTGTGAAAATATCCTCTTAATATTCTAAGTTGTTCGGCAAATTTACGGTTTCGGCTATAAATGGAATATCCATTTATTTTGTCTAAACCTGTATCGATTTCATTTTCCAACTTGGAAATAGTTGGTAGCCATTCCTGTTCTTTGATAAATGTGGCTGATGTTTGGACAGACTGAAGTGTATTTGAGGTAAGTATCTTTTCAATATCTATCTCTTTAGCGTCTCGCAAAATATTCTGAAGATTAGCCCAAGACTGTGCAATTTGATTTCTAAACTGAGTTTGTCTTTTCTCATCTTCAATCTTGTTGGCATAAGCTCCACCTGCTGCTCCGCCCAATAAACCAATCGCACCACAAGCTAACACGGGTATTAATGCTGTCCCTCCTGTAGCTAATGTAGCTAAAGCTGCCATGCCTAATGTTCCAGCCGTTGCGCCAACTCCTATATTTTCTGTTCCATTCTTAGCTTGATAGCCTTTTTTGAAAAGAAATCTAAAACTAGTAATAGCTTGTGAAATTGTTCTTTGTTCAGCCATAATTCGGTCGAATACTGGCTGATAGTCATTAATTTGATTGTTTGTTTGTTGAAGCAGATTATCTACACGTATTCGACTTTCAAGTATGGCTTGATTAACAACATATTTTTTACGGTTTTTTAGTAATTCAACTATGTAAGCTCGCAAATCATCAATTGATTCGGCTTTTTCTCGACGTGCAAGCTCTTTGCGTTCACTAAATCCCTCATAATTTCTTTCACTGTATTCAGCAACGGTTTTAAAGCATGTTGCTTTCGCCCTATTTTTTAGAAACTGTTCAGCATTCTTTATATCCAGATGAGTCTTTCCTCTATCTTTTTTAATGCGGTTTACCCAGTCGGGACAAAGATTGCAAATAGCAATAGTTGGAACGTTATTATCTCCCATCTCACGAACTAGGCGTTCATGCGCTTCAGTTTGCGTTTGTGAGAGTTTATACACAATTATCACAATTGCAGCAGATTTTAATTTGGAATTAACAATCTCATCTTCAAGACTGCTCTTGTAATGTTCGTGCCAAGCACTACCAGTACCAGGACTATCTATCAACTCTATGTTTTGTTCTTTAAGGAATGGATGAGGTATTTCAATCACAACTTCTAGTGGACGTTGCTCTATAGCTAGAGTAGACCACTCTTTCATTTCTCTTTTCAAATCCGCTATTTTTCGCCGTACATGGGTATTATCATTTCCATAATTCTCGACGAACAAAGCTTTTTCCCCCCAGCGAATCCTAACGGGACAGGCAGTAAGTTTTTCGGAGAATGATGGGGATACTGACTGACCAAGCAACGAGTTTATCAGTGAAGATTTACCTGCATTCTGATGACCAAAAAAGTAAATACGTAAAATACCACTTCTGAGATCGGAAACAATTTGATATACTTCTGATTCGTGTAGATCATAATTCTGAATGATTTCCTTGTTATTTGTTATTGACTTATAGAGAAGTTCGCATATTTGAATTGGCTCTGGATTTTCACCCAGAGGAAGTGGATTTATATCAATATCCCGACGACGCGGAGTAGTCTTAGCTTTTGAGAAAAAGCGTTTGGAAATCCACTTAAATACCAATACAAAAATTACTATTAAGGAAGAAAAAGTAATAACAGCAAATATTGCTGCAATACTCACTGCAAATATTTCGTTGCTAGCGCAACTGCTTTTGTCTGGTGAAAAAACACATTTTTTTATTTCGTCGCCAGCGATAATATTAATCGCAGTAAGCAACGATATGGAGATACCTAATGTCGCTATCCAATTTGCTACTGAAAAATTTGGAGTCTCTGGCGTTTGTTTGCTCATCACACGAAAATGCAGCTTCGTTTCAATTCAAGTTATCATGGCTATTTATTACAGAGGTTTGCTGTAACATTACTGAATCATACAGACTTTTCATGAAGAAAAAAGAAAAATACCTTTCAATTTAAGATTTTCCATATTTACTTTCTCTTAAAAAACGAGTGTTTGCCTATTTACGTACTCACGTAATTAAAGAAATAAGTAACTATGTATTTGTATAAGCAAATCTTATAGCATAAGTATTTATACCTAGCAAATCCCTCGATTTTCCATAAGATTTGCTTAACCATACGTTCGTACCGATCTTCAACCAACGATCTATCAATAGATCTAAAAATAATTCCACGTAAACGGGATTAGGTGTACCCTACCCATTTTCAGGTACAATTTTCCTATGAAAGTATCAGGAAATGGCCAAGGCAAAGTTTTAACTGCTGAAGAATTACAGCAGTTATTTGAGTATGGATTTACTAAGTCACGGGATAGATGTTTATTCGCCATCTGTCTATTTACAGGTTGTCGGATAAGTGAAGCCCTATCTCTACGCAAAACCGACATTAAAAATAAAACTATTACTTTTCGTAAATCTACCACGAAAGGTAAACTAAAAACTCGCACCATCGATACTCCTGTTGCTTTGACAGAGTATCTAGCAGAGTATGAGCCACCTCCAAACGAATATAACCCCCACTTATTTCCTAGTCGCGAAGGTAAAGCTCTAACTAGATTCATGGCTGACAAAATTCTTAAAGCAGCTTGTAAGCGTATAGGAATAGAAGGGGTTAGTACTCATAGTTTTAGGAGGACTGCATTAACTCAAATGCACAATGCAGGTATTCCTCTACGTCATATTCAAGAGATCTCAGGACATAACGATTTGGGAACTTTACAGCGTTATCTATTGGATAGATGAACAAAAGAATTTCAACTTCCTTAGAGATAAAATTCCTCTAACATTTACATTGACTGTGATACTTGCTGTTGCTGCTCTAATATTCTGGGGTTCTAATTTTCTCAATCTGGTTTGTAGATCGACACCTTAACAATCAAATATATTCTATTCAGAATCTCCAAAATCCTGTTTCAGCTTATCCAAAACTTCTAGTGCTTTTTCTGTTGAACCTCTACTGGCTCTGAGTTTAAACCTAGTCTCAAGATCGTACTCAGCTAAGGTCATTGTGGTTAACTCTTCAAGTAACTTATTAACGCTAATGTTTTTAGACTTAGCTAGCTCTTTCAGTCTTTGATGCTTATCATCTGGAACTCTTAGATGTAACGAACCCATACTAGATAATCTCATGATTGTTGTTCGATCTGTAATTGAGGAAATCTTAATTGTGATTACAGAAAATCGCCAAGCTTGACTCCTGAATGCAGTTGCATTACCATGTAAAAACAACACGCATTTAGTTAATTTTACGATCGTGACTTCTGTAGATCCACTCCCTCAGTCAACGCTGACACGGCGTTATCAGACGACTATTCCCTCGGAGATAAGAACGGCTATGGGACTACAAACCAAAGATAAGATCGAATACAAAATTATGGGAGACGGACAAGTGTTAATCTCAAAAGTCGAAACCTTTGAGGAAGATCCCGCTATGGCTAGTTTTTTAAATTTTTTAGACAAAGATATAGAGCTTCATCCTGAAAATATCCAACCTATTACTGCCGAGCTAGCCCAAACGTATTTGTCATCAGTTACAAATTTCGATGTCGATCTAGATGCTGCTCTGCCTGATGAGGAGTAATAAAGTTGCCGAAGAACAATCCAGTATTAATCAACGGATGGGCAATTTACGCTCATCCTCTTTTTTTAAGACAACTAGAAGATCTAAATGCAGAGGTAGAAAAGATCAAATCTAAAGATCCTCTCGGCTATCAGACGAAAAATATTACCAAGATCCGAGATGCTGTAATCATTAAAGCCCTCAAAGAAATCCCCGCAGATCCTACTCTTCCCAAGTATCGACAAGGGGATACTTTAGGAAAGAGTTATACCCAATGGTTTCGAGCTAAGTTTTATCAGCAATACAGATTGTTTTTTCGATACAGTCTTTCTAGGAAAATAATTATTTACGGTTGGGTAAACGACCGAAAAACTTTAAGAGCTTATGGATCTAAAACAGATGCCTATGCTGTCTTTAAGAAAATGCTTGATAACGGGAATCCTCCGTCAGACTGGAAAAGTCTTTTAGCTGAATCCGAAACATTCAAGACTGACTAGATGAAAACAGGCTCCCCACACGCACTACCATCGGCAATAAACAATTAAACAGTTGATATATTACCGAAAATATACAATTCATTTTAGGTTTTAAGTAAAGATCGTATACAATGCAACTAACCGCCACCTCAATTAAGAGATCGCGGTTAATTACAATTAGAGACAACCATAGCGGTATGCCTTCCTTCAAAGTGGTATTTAAAGGTTAGCATATCATCTACTTGTTTGTCTCAAATTACCTAAACAAATTTGAAGACATGATGCAATTCGATGAATGGATAACAGACAATGCTAGTGATGTAATAGCAGAGATAATAGATCAATTAGTAGACATAGACTACGACTACTACACCATAGACTCACTAGACTCACTAACCTTTCAAGTCAACTATGCTTCTTTAGCCTACATTGTCCAAGGCAGGCAGTTAAAAGAAATACACCAAAAGAAAATCTAAAAGAAGAAGAGGAGTTAAATTACTGACTATAGATAAAATGACGATGGAGAAACACGTAGCCGAGCAGAACAAAT
>CAKZYI010000664.1 GCA_937884735.1 uncultured Pleurocapsa sp. | reverse complement strand
AACATCACTACCTTCTGCACCAAAGATAATGTCGTTTCCTCCTGCACCCAAGACACTATCATCGCCAAATCTAGCAAAAATAAAATCATTACCAGAGCCAGCATCAATTAAATCGGAACCTTTACCTGCATCTATGAAGTCACTACCGCCCTTTGCTTCAATATAATCAGCGAGACTTGAGCCTTCGAGGTCATTAAATCCATCTGTTCCAATGATATCTAAACCATCGCCATCGAATTCTGCAACATTTACTAGATCTACAACTGAAGACATAATACTCAGATTACTCCTTACCAAAAATTTACTGACTCTTTTATATTGGCTTTGTTAATATTTGCCAATTAATTGTAGTAAAACGTTTGTATTAAGTATTTAGAGTAAATGGATTTTCCAAATAGGCGTAATGTAATGGTAAAGAGGTTTACAGCGATTGACTGAAAAATGAAATCTGCCCAAAGAAGCTTATTTAAAAAAAATAAAACTTTTTGATTTTTTAACCTTTTTGTGCTTTGTTTAACATTTAAGGCTAACAACAATCATTAACTAGAAGGTAACAAACGTCCTATAGTACGATTTTCGGCAGTAAAAGTTTTTTTGGCTACTCTTTGAATATCTTCAGTAGTAATAGTTTCGAGTTTGGTTAATTCATTAAAAATATTACGCCAGTCACCAGTTTTGGCATGGTATTCTGCCAAAATTCGTGCCATACCCATATTAGAATCAAGGGTTCTCAGTAAACCTGCTTTTAGTTGAGTTTTAACCTGTTCCAACTCAGTTGATTTAACTGGTTCGGACTTAAGGAGTTCAATCTCCGCTCTAAGAGCGATCGCCAACTCATCAATGCTAATTCCAGGGGCGGTTAGGGCATAAACCATCATTAGGTTAGGATATTTATCCCCAGGAAAACCGCTAAAACCTTGTGCAGAGAGAGCCACCTGCTTTTCTTCGACCAAAGATTTATATAGTCGGGAAGTTCTACCACTACTAAGAAGCTCTGAAATAACTTCGTATACAGCGTAGTCGGGGTGGCTCAACGCAGGTATGTGATAACCTTCTAGGTACCAAGGCTGGGAAGGAAACTCAACTGTTACTTCTCTTGTTTCTGTTTGTGGAGGTTCGGGCTTATCAACCGTAGCTACTTGGGGTTGAGCTTTAAAACGTCCGAAATAAGTCTGGGCTAGGTTTTCTACTGCTTGGGGATCGACATCTCCTGCGATCGCCATGGTTAAATTATTAGGGGCATAATAAGCTTGGAAGAACTTTCTTACATCATCTCGCGTCAGGTTATTGATGTCTTCTTGATAGCCAATCACGGGTCTTTTATAAGGATGAGTTGTAAAAGAAGTATCCAAAAATTCTTCGATCATTTTGCCGATAGGAGAATTATCCGTCCGCAAACGTCTTTCTTCTAAAATCACCTGTTTTTCTTTATAAAACTCGCGAAAGACAGGTTGTAAAAATCTTTCAGATTCTAAAGACATCCAGAGTTCTAATTTATTGGCAGGAAAACTATAAAAGTAGCTAGTGTAATCGGCGGAAGTAGCAGCATTTAAACCTACTCCTCCTGCGGTGTCTACAATATTGCCATACTCATTTTGTTTAACATACTTGCTGGCAGCAGATTGAACAGCCGCAAAATCATCCGACAGTTTGGCTATCTTAGCATTGTCTCCTGACTCTCTAGCCTGTTGAATATCCCCAAATAAACGGTCTAGTTTTTTTAATTCTTTTGCTTCTGCACGATAGTTGGTAGTACCAATTTTTTTGGTACCTTTAAATGCTAAATGCTCTAAGAAGTGAGCTACTCCTGTTTTTCCATCAGGTTCATCGACACCACCCACATTGGCGTAGGTAACAAAAGAAATTACTGGTGCATCGTGATTTTCGAGGACAATGAATTTTAAGCCATTATCAAGAGTAAACTCGGTAATTTGTTCTTTGACTCGGTTTAAATAAGGCTCAATCGAAGAAGGAGGCATATTATCTTGAGGTGCAGCAAAAGTAGCCAAACCTGAAAAGTTCCAAAATAAAAAAGCTACCGCTATTAAAGATCTCCAACGTACTTTGTCGATCGCAATTTTTTTAAAGCGCTTGACGGCAGACTTTTTAAATTTGCTAGATTCCATCAAATATCCCCAGAAGTTTCTCAATTGAGCCATATACATGTTGTTGCGATTATATTCTACTCACATTATGAAAAAAGGAACAAGCTAGGATTAAGAGGTGGCAAATTAATCATCAATAAACAATTAATAACTCATAGCCGATAAATGATATTACGCGACCAAAATTGCTATATCATAAATTCCACTGTAGTCTTTAGATAATCATAATTACCATGCAAGTTTTTTCTCAGCAAGCCTGGAGAGAGATGCGTAAAACTCCTCAAACCGAAGAAGATACGCGCACCAAAATTTTACAGGCAGCTCTGAAACTATTTGCTCGTAAAGGATATGAAGGGACCACTACCAAAGATATATCCAAAGCGGCAAAGGTCGCTGAAGGTACTTTGTTTCGACATTTTTCTAGCAAGAAAGCCATTTTAGTAGAAGTTGCAACCGCAGGATGGGTTGATATTCTTACCGACTTGCTGACAGAATTAAGTGAAATGGGTAGCTATAAAGCAGTTTCACAGGTGATGCGCCGTAGAATGATTAATATGCGTAAAAATAGTGACTTGCTACGGGTATGCTTTATAGAAGCTCAATATCATCCCGAACTGAAGGAGACTATTCAGGCAGAAGTAATTGATAAGATGACTGATGTAGCAGAAGCGTTTTTTGAAACTGCTATGGAAAAAGGTATCTATCGGAAAATGAACCCCAAGATAGTGGCTAAAGTATTTTTGGGCATATTTGCGATCGCAGGCTTTTCTGAAGAAACAGTTATGAACCCTGATGCATCACCCCAAGCTATGCAGGAAATGGCAGAAGGAATTTCTGATATCTTTTTAAGAGGCGTTTTAAATAATGAGTAATAAATAAATAAGTAATAAGTAATGAGTAATGAGTAATAAGTAATGAGCTTATAGCTGCCAATTG
>CAKZYI010000663.1 GCA_937884735.1 uncultured Pleurocapsa sp. | reverse complement strand
CAGGTGCAATTATCCAAAATAAAACTATTTCAAAATATAACTATTTTAAATCTCAAGTTTAATAATGAAAAATTCAAATCAGCGCATAGGCTTGTTTGACAGTGGTGTTGGTGGACTAACGGTATTGAGAGAAATGTATCGGCAAATGCCCAATGAATCTCTACTTTATTTTGCAGACTCTGCGCGTTTGCCCTACGGTACGCGCTCTCAAACAGAAATTCTCGACTTTGTTCGTGAAATTCTAGACTGGATGTGCAATCAAAATGTCAAGATGATCATAATGGCATGCAATACCAGCTCTGCCTTAGCGTTAGAAGCAGTGCGCCAGGAATATGATATTCCTATTTTGGGAGTTATTCTGTCTGGGGCTAAAGCAGCAGTCAAAGTTGGCAAAAGGATTGGGGTTATTTCCACCTCCGCTACTGCGAAAAGTCATGCGTATCGTCAGGCAATACAGGAAATTAATTCTCAAGCCGAAGTCTGGGAAATTCCTTGTCCCAAATTTGTTCATTTAATTGAGCAAAACCAACTATATACAGCTCACACTAAAAATGTTGCTCTAGAGTATTTAAGACCATTATTAAATAATAATATCGACACCCTAATTTACGGTTGTACCCACTATAGACACTTAGAAAAGACAATTCGTTCTCTGTTACCAAGTTCGGTCAAAATCGTCGATCCAGCAGAGCATATAGTAGTCGCTGCAGAAAAAGAATTATCGGCGCTAGGACTTCGCAATAAACAATTTCCTTTCCCTACTCACTTCTATGTTAGTGGCTCTAGTAAACAATTTGCTGATATTTCTCAACAATGGTTAGGATATAAGCCTCGAGTAATACAAATACCCATGAAAAAACCATTATCGGAAATGATGGCTTTAAATCCAGTAGAATAGTTTTGTCGAATTACAATTTCTAGTTTCAGATTTTTTCAAAGAATTTCAACTTGATTATTTCCTTCTTCAGAATTGGGATTGACTAAATTATTTTTTGATCTGGGAATTTGAGCGATGGTTAACAGACCATAAATAGTGACCAAATACACCACGGCGAAAAACAAAATAGAAATTGGTAAACTAGCAGAGTTCATTTGCTCGATGATAAGTTAACATAGTTGATTTTTGTTGAGTAAAATACTCAAAAATAATGATTATGGGGAGTGATTTCTACTCTCAAATTATTATTTTCTTATCCACATGACAAAAACTGCTTTATCGCATTGCAAATCTGCTGTCCTTTTCCGTTGAGCATCATACAGTTTCAACTGTATAAACTAACTATGAACAGAGAGGCATGAGATCTCTTTGCTATCCCACATCTATGCAGCAGCTTTTTCTATCTAAAAAATATCTAAGTTTGATTTAGATAATATTAAATAGAGCCAAGTATATGATCTAAATGAATAACTAATTACCTTATGGCGTTGTTATTCTTTTGCACTTCCTACAAAACAACCTCTCATAAATCCAAATTAGAAGGGCTTAACTTGAGCCAAGATAGATTACAGCATCAAATACAGGCTTGTATTTAGGGACTCGCTAAAGTAGTGTTTAGCAAAATTAACAAATGTTAAGCTCTTTTGAGAAAACTGAGAGTTAGGCTTGAGTCGCTTATTTCTAAAATAACAAAAGTGAGTGCAGTTTAGCTGTGCAACTAAATCACATAGGGCATTGCCCCAAAGTGTATCCTCTAAGAAAATCCTTACTTTGGGATACAAAGTTCATCTACACAAGCCACATTAACCCTGGCGTAAAACGACGGAGCTTGCTTGTGACGGTCGATTAAACCTCTGCTTATGGAACAACTAAGGTATGCACCTCAGGCATTTGCCATCTTTTAAAATCTTATTTCAGTAGCATAACATATATGGTATCTGAATTAGACTATTTTAAAATCGTTTTAAATCGATGTTTTCTTTGCTAATCACTATAATTTTCTAATAGCTGGGAGTTAATAGTTGGTTATTAGGTTAGCTTCCCTTAAAATAAGTACAATAATATGTAAAGTTTCTTAAATAAGATAATTGCCAGAATTGGCTTAACAATGACATCTTCTACTACTTCTTTATTAGCACCCGTTGAAAATGATCTGAATATTCTGACAGATAACCTCAAGCAACTCATTGGTGCGCGCCATCCCATTTTGGGTGCTGCTGCCGAACATTTGTTTGAGGCTGGAGGGAAACGAATTAGACCAGCTATCGTCCTATTGGTTTCCAGGGCTACTATGTCAAATAACGACTTGACAGAGCGTCATCGCCGTCTTGCAGAAATTACCGAAATGATTCATACTGCCAGCTTGGTACACGATGATGTTGTGGACGAAGCAGATCTACGTCGTAATGTAGAAACAGTTAATAACTTGTTTGATAACAAAATTGCTGTTTAGGCTGGCGATTTTTTGTTTGCTCAATCATCATGGTATTTAGCTAATCTCGACAACCTCGAGGTAGTCAAATTACTGTCAGAGGTAATCAGAGACTTTGCTGAAGGGGAAATTCTTCAAGGTTTAAATAGTTTTGATATTAGTGCTTCAATTGATAGCTATCTTGACAAAAGCTATTACAAAACGGCTTCTTTGATGGCAAATAGTGCCAAAGCCGCCGCAGTGCTGAGTGACAGTGGCAGCGATGTGGCACAAAATCTATATGATTATGGTCGTAATTTGGGTTTAGCTTTTCAAATTGTTGATGATATTTTGGATTTTACTGGCTCTACCGAAGTTTTGGGCAAACCAGCAGGGTCTGATTTGGCAAGCGGCAATTTAACAGCACCAGTGCTTTATGCTCTAGAAGAGCAACCCTATTTGGAAATCTTGATTGAAAGAGAATTTTCTGAATCAGACGACTTGAGTAAAGCTCTAGAATTAATTAATAACAGCAACGGTATTGAGAAAGCACGTAAATTAGCAACTCGCCATACCAAGATGGCAGCACAAAGCTTAAACTGCCTGAAGGCTTCTGATTCTAAGGATGCTCTCCAAGAATTAACTAATTATGTAGTTAGTCGTTTATATTAGGTTCAGTTATCTGAAAATAGCTCAAGTTAATATTCAAGTTGTTTGGAGGAATTTGGATAGGTGTCATCTAAAAAGCAAACTATTTTGGTTACAGGCGGTGCTGGCTACATCGGCTCTCATGCAGCATCAGCTTTAAAAAAAGCTGGTTATGAGGTGATTATTTTAGATAATTTGTCCTACGGACATCAAGAAATAGTTGATAATGTATTGCAGGTCAAGCTAATTGTAGGAGATACCAGCGATCGCTCTGTATTAGATGAATTATTTGCTACCCATAAGATTGATGCAGTCATGCATTTTGCAGCCTATATAGCTGTGGGAGAATCAGTTAAAGAACCTGGTAAATATTATCGTAATAATGTTGCTAGCACTCTAAATCTTTTGGAAGCAATGCTAGCTCACGGAATTAATAAGATTGTTTTTTCCTCTACCTGTGCTGTCTATGGGATGCCAAAAGAAGTACCCATGACAGAAAATCATCCTCACAGTCCGTTAAGCCCTTATGCTGCAAGTAAAGACATGGTAGAGCAGATTTTGAGAGACATTGATACTGCTTTCAAATTGAAATCAGTAGCATTTCGCTACTTTAATGCCTGCGGAGCAGATCCAAGTGGCTTACTAGGAGAAGATCATTATCCAGAAACCCACTTGATTCCTTTAGCTTTGTTAACTGCGCTAAAAAAACGCGAGTCTTTATATATTTTTGGCACAGATTATGATACTCCAGATGGTACTTGTGTTCGAGACTATATTCACGTTAATGATTTAGCTGATGCTCACGTTTTAGGTTTGGAGTATTTATTGTCTGGGGGAGAATCTGATATCTTCAACCTTGGTAACGGCAATGGTTTTTCAGTTAGAGAAGTAATCGAAACTGCTCGCGAAGTAACAGGTTTGGAAATTCCTGCTATTGAAAGCGATCGCCGAGCAGGAGACGCGCCGATTTTAGTTGGGAGCAGCAAAAAAGTTAAAGATAAACTCGGTTGGAATCCCAACTATGCAGATCTTAAAAAAATTATTAGTCATGCCTGGCAATGGCATCAATTACGACACGGAAATAAGTAGAATATAAATTAAATAAGATATTGTTGATGAGATATGGCGTTTGACAGACTATTGGGGAGTGTAGCACTAGACAACTTCCAACAAAGTGTTTTAGGCGATCGCCATTTTCTTTCGATAATTGCTTTATTTAGCCTGCTGCTTTCTGGCTGTAGTGAAAGTAAGCTAACCCAATGCGAGCAGATTTTTAGAATTGTCAGTCATGTAAACAATAGTAGTCAAAATGTTAGCTATACCAATGACGAAAATTCGAGTCAACTGAAAAGCTGGCTTGAAGCTGCGGGCACCATGAATAAAGCTGCTAGTAATATCAAAGCCTTACACATTAATGATAGTGAATTAATCAAATATCAGAATCAGTTAGTAACCATCTATCGTATTTATTCTCAGGCTACTTACGATGCAGTAGAAGCCAGGGAAAGCAAAAGCTTGGAGACATTAGAACTTGCTCGTATGGATGCTCAAAAAGCAAGTCAAATGCAGCAGAGCTTAGTTAAAGATATTAATGATTATTGTTTGAACCAATAAAGAACTACTGTCATAGTTAAGTAGTAAGGCAAATTTGACTACATGTCTTACAGGTTTTAGTAAATACAATAGTACGAAGCTATGTGCTAATTGTTACCACTAAAAAAACAGGGTAGAAATATCCACCCTGTGGTAAACACGCTGAGTTATCTGCTCTGGATTCAAATTAAATTTTCTAAAAAAAGAAAAGTTATGGTTGATAATTTGACTACAACCAATAACTAATAAAAAAATGCTTAGTATTTTTTGATACAGACTAAATTATCTAAATATATTTAATTTTGTTGTTTATGGAAACAATATAAAAATTAAAGTTTCTAGCAACTCAACTTAAGATTAGATTAGCACTTGAATACGGGTGCTAGGTTAAATAAAATAGTAGTTTAAATTAAGCCTAGCCTTGCTAATTTTTGCAGAAAGACGATTGACAGTAGCCATCTTTTGCTCAATTTGCTCTGATAGCTGAGAATTACTGTTATACTTTTGCTGATGATTTTGTAGCTTGGCTAAAGTCTCTTTTACTGTAGCTAATTCTTTCTCTATTTTAATTAACAATATAATTAGTCTTGCTACTTTTACAGTTTTTTCCTCAGCAACAACTTCTTGTTGAATTGACGTGATGTATTGATTAATATCTTCCATGAATTTACCGATATTTTATTTAGATTACAGAATAACTTGCGTTTGTTTTGTTTCTTAAACTCAGTATATCCGCGAATATGTGGGCATGGTATAAAGTTTGCGTAATTCTTGGGAGATTTATGTAAATAATGTGTAAAATTACTTAAATGCAGCTTAAAAGCTATATTTATCAGTGTATCTAGCTTATATAGTTGCAATCTAAAATTTCCCTATGAATATCTTACAGGTTTTAAGGTACTATTTTGGAGGTTTTTTTTCAGTAATTTGACGTAAGGAAATATAGCAGGCTACACAAGAGATAATTTAAGCTTAGTTAAGTTAATTTATTAGAGATGTATAACAAAGAATGTTAAAACAAGTATCTACATCTCATCTATCAGTAGATAAATTATGCCCAAACTTACCGATACCATTATTGAAGCTCTACTAGAGTTATTTAAACAAGGAGTTAAAATCTTACCAGGGTTGCTTTCTGCATTAATAGTTTTGTTTTTAACTAAGTATGCAGTCAAGCTGGTATTAAAAATTGCTGATGAAGCAGGATCTCGGACAATTAAAAGTAGGTCTTTGCAGCTATTACTGTTAAAAGTCAGTAGAATTAGCGTATGGACATTGGGTATTTTGGTAGCTTGTGTTTTAGCTTTTCCTAGCTTTGAGTTGGGGGATATTATTGCTACTCTAGGTGTGGGTTCGGTAGCAATTGGGTTTGCCTTCCAAGATATATTTAAATACTTTCTAGCAGGAATTATTTTGTTGGTAGAAGAACCATTTCGTATCGGTGATGAGATAGTCATTGGTGGCTATGAAGGAAAGGTAGAAAACATTAGTATTCGTACCACCAAAATTCGTACTTATGGTGGAGAAAGGGTTTTATTACCAAATTCAAATGTTTTTACCGATGCAGTGAAAGTAGCAACAGCCTATGCTTCTCGCAGAACGGATTTGGCAGTGGGAGTCGACTACAATACTCCTTTATCAGAAGCGATGACAATTCTAGAAAATACTATAAAAGGTATTTCAGGGGTATTAGACGATCCTAACCCTGAAATTGATGTAGTCAATTTTGGTGATAGTTCAATTGACTTTATCGTGCGATATTGGACTACTCCTCAAAAGAAACAGCTAAGAAATGTGCAAACCAGGGCAATGATCAAAATTAAACAGGCTTTGGATAATGCAGAAATTGGTATTCCTTATCCTATACGCACTGTATATCACTTCGATCAAGAGAAATACAACGATTATTTTCCTGCTGATTCTAAAAAGGAAGAAAACTAATTAAGAGTTTGGGCGATCGCAATTTTTATCATAAAAAAGCGATCGCTTTACTGTTTTAGAATATAGGCGATCGCATTTTTTGTCTAAATTTCGTCTAAATTTATTTAGTATTTAAGACAGTCGCTAAAGCTATCAACTATTGCCTGGTTGAGATATAGAAACATCTACAACATTAATTTCTTGAGCGAGGCTATTTAATGAAGGGTTCATGCCATCTTGATTTCCCACCACAAAGGTAACTAACTTATCTGGCTGGATATATTTTTGTGCAGCGTCGAGTATATCTTCTTGAGTTGTATTTTGTACTTTGTTTTGATAATCAAAAATGAAGTCTTCAGGGTAGTCAAAATATTCGTAGCGCATCAAACGAGATAGGCTTTGACTAGGATTTTGAAAGTTAAACACAAAAGAATTGAGAATAGATTCTTTGGCGTTGCTTAACTCTTGTTCGGTTACGGGCTGAGTACGTAGCTTATTGATTTCTGAAATGACCGATTTGATAAAGGGTACAGTATTGCCTGTTTGGGTTTGTCCTCCTGCAATAAACAAACCATCAAAATCATAACTAGGACTCCAAGCACCATATACACTTTAGGCAAGACCCTGACGCGATCGCACTTCGTTAAACAATCTTCCACCACAACCGTTTAATACTCCATTGAGTACGCTCATTGTTGCGTAGTCTGGACTATTAAATAGACCTCCAATATGCCCAATTAAAATGTTGCTTTGAGTCAATTTTGGACGATCTACCACAAACAGTCCTTTAGTATATTTTTGGCTGGCGGAGGGTGGTTCTAAGGCTGGTAGAGAGGTATCTACTTGCCAATCACCAAAAGCATCGTTGACTCGCTCAATCATTTCGTCTGAGTCAAAATCTCCCACGATACCCAAAATCATATTTTCGGGACGAACATAAGC
>CAKZYI010000662.1 GCA_937884735.1 uncultured Pleurocapsa sp. | reverse complement strand
TTTTGATGTAGAAGATTTTAAACATAGCAAACAAAGCTAGAGCGTTTGATCGATTTAGGGAATGCTCCCATCACGAAAAAAGCACTTTTTTTCTAATTGATGACTATTGCACAGTCTAAATAGCCTCATCTACGCTTGAGAGAAGATTTTGCTACTCTAGTTTTAGGTTTATCTTCCAAGACAATGATCGCACCTGCGTAATCAGCGTCGATCGAGGTTTCATAAAGGCAAAGAGTTACGCCAACCTGAAAGATTTCTTCGACTAATTCTTTCAATTTTGGCTTGATTGTGCCATCAATTAAGGTACGTATATTTACTTCTAAATTAGATGATTTAGTTTCTAGAAGTAATTTTTCAACAGGAGTTATGACATTTTCTAAGGAAATAACTAATTTATTACCAAACAGGTGACAGTCAACTTTACTGGGTCGATGACCAACTTGATTGCCATACAACGTGCTTAGTCTTTGAGATATATTTCTTTCTAGTTGCCCTGCTGTTGGATAAGAATTTTTATCTATATTGTTGTTCATCACTCAATCAATTTTTTTCTTAATTTGATTTCAAATTACATTTGGCTTAATCAAATAGCGATGAAAAGTATTTGAGCTTCAGCTACAGAGTAGGTGAGAATGGTTACGCCAGTGAAAGCATTCATTAAGAGAATGGACTTCCATTTAACTTTATGTAAACTTATTGTAACAAAATATTAAGTTAATGTTAATAATGTGAGATGTGGTAGAACCAGACAATTTGTGTGGTGATTACAACATAATCGAAAGTCATGCTCGCCATTTTCAAACTAGATACGGTTATCACTCATTTCAGTTGAGTATAAAAACTTGGATCTTTAGCTAAGATTATACAAGTTAATTTAAATTAATTTAAGTTCATATGACCAGAATATTCCTCACTAGATATGCTGAGGAATCAAACACCATTAATAGCTGTTTGATTGATGTTCGTTTCTAACCAACAAAACATTATTCACAGTTCTTTTAATATAGATAAATGGTAGACAAGACACTTACTCGCGGAGAAATGGAGCGCAATCTTTCTCAATCTGTTCAGGCTTTTTATCGTAGTCAATTAGGGTGCAGCACAGAAAAAGTTAGTTGCCACATCATAAATGAGCAGGTTGCCATTGCTATAAAAAATCCCATAACTCCTTTAGAGAGCTTGCTTAATAGCTCGATTGATAGTCAGTTTGTTCAAGATTTGCGCGATCGCATTGACACAATAATTAAACAAGATTTGGTTTCTACAATCGAAAAAATTTTGGGGGTAGAAGTTATGGCAATGACGATTAACACTACCGTCAACAACAATTTGACTGGTATCGTTGCGTTGCTCTCACAAAAGCCTGCCACAAGGGACTCGAAGCGCACTTTTGGCAAGTCCAGAGTCAACAAAAGTATTTAAAACAAAATTTCAAATGATGTTAGGCAGTTAATCGATCGACTTTGGTGATTAATTCATCTAAATCGAAAGGTTTGTAGAGAATTCCATCAGCTTTACTTTCGATTAACTGCTCATCTTGAAGACGATCTACTGCTGAGACTAGTAGTATGGGTAATGATTCGTTGCTTTGCTGCTGCTTAATATCGTGTGCTACCTGTAAGCCATCTATTTCTGGCATCATGATGTCCATTAATATTAACTGTGGCTGAATTTTATTAATGTACTTCAAAGCATCATATCCATTATCTACTGTTGAAACCTGATAGCCTGCTGATTCTAAAACTAATTTGAATAGTAGTGAAAGATCGTCATTATCTTCAACGACTAAAATTGGATTTAACATAATGGAGAGTCTTGAAACAATTTCTGTAAGACAATCATATCCAACAAATGTTCATGAGCAATCCTAAGAAAGATATATATCTTGAGGGTGAGATTGATTTTTAAGACTGCAATTTATTATTTAATTAAGTAAAAAGTTATCAACATTATAAGTATTATGATAAAAAAACATATGTAAAGTTGTTTTTAGATTTTTAATCATTTTTGAAGAAATTAATTACTATTATTATAGTGATCAAAAAGCAATTAAATTTAAGGCTAAAAACCAAAAGCCATTTGACAAACAACACATGTCCTTAACTTGTTACGAGTGATTATTGAGCTTGATTATTGAGCTATTTAACACCAATTATCTTTTCAGACTCGGCACAAGAATCGCGAATAGCCGTACGGATACTATAGGTGTAGTTCAAATCTGGATGAAACCAAGGAGTGTAACCAAAAGTATAAGGATATCTGTTGGGTAAACAAATATTTTCTCCTGGTTTGATTTGTGCCATTACCACCCGATCTATTTTTTTATCTTTGAATTTTTCTAAGGTATTAAAACTAGGTTTAAGATAAACATAATCAGTTTTAATACCAACTATGATTAATGCTATTAAAGATATTAATCCTAAATAATAAGGCTTAATAAATTCACTTTGATATCGCATTACCAAATATAAATTCAAAGAAATTACTGTTATTATCCAATACATAAAATAGCGCAATTCATGAGCTCGGAAGAGCGTCGTGTATGGAAAGAAATTAAATCTCGGTGGTCGAC
>CAKZYI010000661.1 GCA_937884735.1 uncultured Pleurocapsa sp. | reverse complement strand
CAATCTCTGCAAGCTTCACACAAGCCGGTCACATGATATATTTACTGCTAACTCTTGGAATGTGGTACGTTGCGGTAAGATTTGATTATCAACATGCTTTCGCGTCCGACATTGAATCGGCTTTTGGGTCAGAACAACCAACCAAAGATGCCCCTAATACTGCCCCTGGCCAGGAACAGCTAAAAGCTTGGGCGGAAATATTCGAGAGTGTTTTTAAAAGAGAAATAGCTAAACCTGAAAATCCCTCGCTCGATCCTGTGGCTTTAAAAGCCTCCCTTAGTTTGCATCAGGCATTTAACCAAGGCTTGAGAAATCTTAAATCTACGGCACAATGGACGGATTTGCAACGCATTAACTTTATTCAAGCTACTCTCATTGCATTTTTAGAAAACGACCTCTACAAAGCAACACAGATGTTTATGGCGGAGGCAAAAGGCAGTTTTGGTTTGGTTACCATATCTACTTTGTCGGAGTCGGAACTAATACTTAGTGCTAAAGGGCAACCTATTACAGTTGGGTTTAATTGGGAACGAGGCTATATGGTATATGCTTCTGAGCCTGCTGCGGTGGATCGGATTTTGTTACATCAACCTCAATCTTTTCGCCTAGATCTCGATGCTGCTAACGGCGAGGTAGCAAAAGTCAGTGCCAAGGATATCCAGATCTATTCTTTACTGCACCAACAAGAATTAGGAGCATTGCATCTTAAAGATCGCTGGATCTCGATGACAGAACATCGCCACCTGCAATATATTAAAATGTCTCAGGCACGGGTAGATCCCATTGCTGAGGACATTAAAGCTATCCCCCAAACTCTCCAGCACATCAAAACCTCTTGGCAAAATCCTACTTCTTTAAACCGACGCAGTGGCGACTATTTAATCTATCTTCTCACTGAAAAAGTACAGCGGTTTGAGAAGAAACAACAGCTAATGTTTAAGGCAGGATTGGTCAGCAAAATTAGAACTCTACCCACCGTAGACATCTTAATTACGGGGGAAGAAAATAGCCTTTGGCTAGGACAAAAATTTGCCCAAGATCTCAGAACCGTTTTTCCTTTCCTCAATATCGTTGCTCGTTCGGCAAATGAAATTCTACAACAGCTAGATAGCGGTTTTGCCAAGCTAAACCTAAATCGCGACTCCCTAATTTTTACTATTACCCAATCTGGTCAAACCTTTTCTACCAGTCAAGTAATTAAGGTATTCGACCATTTATCCACTCAAGGAACGATAGGCGAATTATTTATCCTAACGGGAGAACTCAGTAGCTTTATCAATTCTACCCAAGGCAGAGGTGGACTAACCACCATAACCAATTCTTCTTTTATAGACGGTGAAAACGACCATCGCTATCGTATCTTTGTTAATGGTAGCGGACGCAGAACCGCCGAAGCCAGTACAATAACGGTAGCAGCAGCGGCACATACTTTAACCGAGTTATTGCTATACGTAGCCCAACAGATGCGCCAAGACTTTCCCAACTCAGATCCTTTGGGTATGACTCTCAACTCCGAAAGCCTAATGGTTTTAGCAATGATGAAGGAAGACTTTATTGGTAAAAACGTTCCCCAAATTATAGGTATTACCCCAGAAGGGGAAGCCCTCAAATCCACTACTAAAAATGCCCTAATTCACAACGGCGAATATTGGGCAAAGCACGTTACCGAAACTCCATTGGCTTGGGCAATTCAAGCATTGTATATTATCATTTCTGTCGGTTGGGTAATTCCCTTTGGTCACACTCTACCCCTAATTAAAACTTTGTTGAGTTCCTTTTTGTGGCTATTTAACTTGTCTTCAGGTATTGGCAATACCGTTGCACCCATAATTACCATTGCTGACATCGGCGTATACATCTTTGGGGCGTGGTTGTGGACGCTAGCCCTACGGTACATCCAAGGAAGACAGTTATTAGCAAGAATGGGTAAGAGAACCTTAGTTATCGGCGATATTTCTTGGCTCAACAAACTATTGCAAGCATACGTTAGCAAACTCTTCGCCCTCAGTTACGGCATTGCAACCATAGAAATTCATAGTGCCGATCCTCACAATCATCTCCTTCACGACTTTGGACATCGGGTAGTGCGGGGTACGCTAATCTGGCTGGGCATCCCCGACGGCAGACGCAGCCCACAGCAGCAAGCAGCGGAAAACGCGGTAATCATGACGGGGAAACAAGCCAGCGGCATCAAAAACTTCAATATCGGTGCAGAAATTATTGCTTTAGGACAAAACCCCGCCATTTCCTGTCAGGGTTTTAGTAAATCCCTAATCCTCAACAGCAATAACGATGCCATCTATTTCCGTGCGATCGATCCTGAACAAAGAGAACAAATCGAACAACTACGGGAATCCTGTTTCGGTTCGTTAGAACGCCTCTGCGCTAGTTACGTCTTCTTTTGGGCATTAGCCAAAAAAGTCGCATCCTTCCCCTTCCTCAAATATCAATACTGGAAGTCTCAAAGTCGTACCAAAGTTATGACTACTGCTTCCCCTGTAGGTGGGATTGATGTATCTAAGTTGAATAAACAGAAAACTCGTCAGCGTAAATCTGTTAGAGATTATTCGAATAGGAATTGATTGGAAAAGGGTGGGTAGGGCGATCGCTTTACTAAAAAAAGACTATGATAGATTCGTATTCTTGTCCTATACATAGCGAGATGTCTTATGCTTAAATTGTGTATCTGTTAAATGTATATAGATTTCTTGTAACTTAACAAACAAACCACCTTGATTAAGTATTTTGCTGTAGAGAACTTTCGTTCTATAAAAGAAGAAAATATAGTGGAATTTGATGCGGGATTGCCTAAAGACAGTCCTTATGTAGCAAATTCTACTATCGGTATTGCTGGGGCAAATGCTTCAGGCAAATCTTCTTTACTACAAGCACTGACTTTTACATTATGGTTTATGCAAGATTCTTTTCTTTCTCAAGGTGAAGATGAATTAATACCTACAGAAGCATTTATCACTTGTCGTAATCTTCCCAGTAAGTTTCACCTAATTTTCTCTCATGAGATATTAGTGGATGATAAATACAAAAATGTAGATATTGAATATATTCTTTGGGTAACTAAAGAAGAAGTTATTAAAGAAGAATTGCTTTCGTATCCTTACAGTAGAAAAAGACTAATTTATAGAAGAGACAAAAATAACATAACTCAAGGAAGTACAGTACACAAATTAGATTCAGAGGTTTGGTCTAATCTAAGAGAAAATTGTTCTATTGTTTCTTTTGCTGCTCAATTTAGCTCACAAAATATTGCAAAAATTTGTAAAGGTTACGATCTTATATCAAATTTAACATATAGAGGAATGGTTGAATATGAGTTTCATCCAGCTATGCTTGAATCTTTAATAGATGAACATGGTTTTAGTAAGGAGCAGATTATCAAATTGCTAAAAATAGCCGATCTCGGAATAGATGATTTTGAAGTCATAGAAATAATAGAGGAAGCACAAAAAAAAATATATGATTTTATTGAATCAATAGGTGAAGAAATAACAGACACTATTAAAGCAAATATAAGAAAGATAGAAGATAAAAGTATTGATGCAATAAAAAATCTCAAAATAAAGCTAGATGATTCTGGTAGAAACAAAAGAAAAAATCAAAAATCAGTATATAAATCTTTTGTTTTTAAGCATAAAATAGAAGAGTATAGTGAAGATTTTGGTTACATTTCAGAAAGTTCTGGAACATTACAGTTTTTCGCTCTCCTATATCAAGTTATGCTTACCTTAAAACAGGGAGGTTTGTTCATTCTTGACGAAATAGAAATAAAGCTACATCAAAACTTAGTTGCATATATTATTGGCTTATTTCAGAATAAATACGAAAATCCTCACGGGGCGCAATTAATCTTTTCTTTTCACAATACCTATTTTATGGAAATATTAGAACCGAGTCAGCTTTGGTTTACCGAAAAAAACGACCGCGGTTATACGGAAATATTTTCAGCAGCAGATTTTAAAGATATTAAGAAATTACAGCAAAGAAGTTTAGAAGAGTTATATCGCTTAGGCAGATTTGGCGCAAAGCCCAGAGGTATATAAAATCAATCTGCTATGGCGAGAAAGAGGCGCAATACATACAAGAAAAGTAACAAGTCAATTTATATCATTGTAGAAGGCTGTACGGAAGAAAATTATCTCAAGCTACTTAAATTACTCTACAGAAAAAACGTACAAATTAAAAACTGTAATGGAGGCAGTGCTAAAAAAGTTTTAGATGAAGCTAGAAAAACTATTAATAAATATGGTGATGAGTATATTGGTTATGTAGTCTGGTTTGATCGCGATACTTACAATCCTGCAAAAGACTCAAACCTCTTTAACAGTTTAAAGGCTAAAAATAACGTCAGAATTTACGTCAGCAGTCCTTGTGTAGAAAACTGGATGCTCGCTCATTTTCAAAAGATAAATAAAAATGAACCAAAATGCGATCGCTGTATGGCAATTTTAAAACAAAAGTATATTGCTAGATATGAAAAAAATGACTGCAATATGCTAACCAAATTTATAAACAAAGAAAAAATAAATACAGCTACAAATAATTATCCCGCACTGAAAAATATTCCCAAGACTGTAGAAACAAATCAGCTAATCTAAAGATAAAGCTTGAATATTATTATCTACTTACTGAGGCGATCGCTTTTACACTTCCAAAAAATAGCTTCACTCTGGTCGATTAGAATGAAAACGCAGTATCTAATAAGCAGCATAGCTAGAAATCAAAAATTATGGCAGATCCGTATTTGCAGAGAATTACCCTCGATTCAGATATATGTCACGGCAAGCCCTGTATCAGAGGGTTGAGATATCCTGTAGAGTTTATTTTAGAGCTTCTCAGTTCGGGAATGACTATGGAGGAAATTTTAGCCGATTATGAAGATCTTGAAATTGAAGATATTCAAGCCGTTTTGATGTTTGCAGCACGTTTGAGTAAAGTCAAAAGTATTCATAAAATTGCTTCATGAAGTTTTTGGTTGATGCTCAATTACCAGTTCGTTTAGCTAAATTTCTGTAAGCTAGTGGCTATGATACTCTACATACAAGAGACTTATCCCAACAAAATGCTACTTCCGACACCGAAATAAATAATATCTCTATCGAACAGGAAAGAATTGTTATTACCAAAGATTCAGATTTTGTAGATTCTTTTATGGCTATTCAGAAACCATGTAAGCTACTTTTGATTTCTACTGGCAATATTAGAAATAGCGAACTCGAACAAATCTTCAAAAACAATTTATCCACTCTTGTAGATTTACTGCAAAGCAATAGTTATGTTGAGATGAATCGCAATGAAATCATTGTTCATCAATAGTTTTGTCTCGACTTTTGTTTATGAAACAAGCTCGATACAAATAAAAAATAGCGATCGCGTCACTTTTCCATTACTACCCCAATACTAACAAGCTTGCTTGATGGAATTAGCATAGATAGCAATTTGCGAGCGGTTTTTGAGGTTAAGACGATTGAGAATATGAGTGACGTGGCTTTTTACCGTACCTTCGGCAATGTATAGCTGTTGGGCGATTTCGCGGTTGGTACAGCCAGTACCGATTAAGTTTAGTACTTCTACTTCTCTGGGAGTAAGTTCGGCAAATTCTGGAGATTCTTCTTCTGCGTCGGGAATTTCGTTAAGGCGATCGAGCATTTTTTCCATCAATCCAGGCCCCATTTGAGAATATCCGCGATAAACTAGTCTGATAGCTTGGGCTAGCTCTTCTACGGGCATATCTTTGAGCAAATATCCCTTCGCTCCCGCCTTGATAGCTTGGGTGATATATTCATCTTCGTCAAAAGTGCTGACGACGAGAACTTTAGTTTTGGGAAACTGTTGGCAAATAATTCTGGTAGCTTCTCTCCCATCCATGATAGGCATGCGAATGTCCATCAATACCACATCTGGTTTTAAAGCTTCTACCTGTTGTATTGCTACTTGACCGTTGTTGGCTAGTCCTACTACTTCGATGTCCAACTCTAGGTTTAACATCGCCTGCAATCCTTGCCATACTAATTCTTGATCGTCTACAAATAAAAGGCGAATCATGTTTTTTAACTCCAAAAGACGAGAAATAAAATCATAAAAATCTAGTTTTTAGGATTAAATATTTCCTCGACTCTGTAAATACTTTTTCGTTTATCTAATTTCAATTTTATAGCCTCGATCGCCCGATACAACTTATAAAACTCATAGTAAAAACTAATAAAAGATTACATTTGATCGCTTATTCAATTTTTATAGTAGATATTCAATGAAGGGATAACATCAAAATTAGGCGGACGTGGGAGAATGAAGTTATTAGTTTGGCATCATCATGGGTTGGTTAGGGTGGACTGGGTGAGTAGAAGAGACTTATCAATTTACTGACAGCCAGCAAACCAAAAAAAGACCAGCTTTAGTTTTAAGCGATCGCACTACTTTCAAGGTCAATAAGACTGTTTTAGCCATGATTACGACTGTTACTAAACCAGCTTGGTCTTTAGACACCACAATTAAAGATTTAAACTCTATAGGAATTCGCGCCCCATCTATACATCTATAGTTAGGTTTAAATTGTTTACTTTAGACGATCGGTTGATAATCAGGAAGATTGGAAACCTGAGTAGCCACGATCGCACGGTAATACAAGAAAGCATGAAAAAAATCTTTAATCTAAATTAATCGCTCTCTATCTTTGCCGAAAAAATAATTCCGTTAGAAGTCTCGGCAATGCCTTTATTCGATGACAAGGGCAAGATTACTTATGCGATCGCCTGTTACACCAATTCTCTAAATTATTGCTACAAATAGATAATCCAATTTCTCCCAGTCCCCCAGTCTTATATTTATCTGTAGTTACATTAAAGAGAAATGGTATTACACAGT
>CAKZYI010000660.1 GCA_937884735.1 uncultured Pleurocapsa sp. | reverse complement strand
TAGCAGCCGAAGTCTAAGGCACAATAGATGAAAAAATTAAAATAGTTGCCGCCGATACTAAATATACTCCCTTTGATGCTGGTTCTTATGCCTCTGCCACCACCTTTATTACAGGACAGGCGGTAAATTTGGCAGCACAGAAATTGCGATCGCATATTCTGAAAATCGCCGCCCAAACTATGGAGGTTGACCCAGAAGAATTAGAATTAGCAGAAGATCGAGTTAATAGTGCTTTTGATAAACTAACCCTGCCGCAGCTAGCAAAAGCCGCAACGCAACAAGGGGAATTTTTATCAGTTGAATTAGAACATACAAGCGATCGCGCTTCTTTGACCTTTGCCTTCCTGGGTGCAGAAGTAGAAGTCGATACGGAAACAGGCAGAATTACCGTCTTGCGCTGCGCCGAGGCAATTGATATTGGCAAGGCAATTAATCCTCGCATCTGTCATGGACAGGCTACAGGGGGGCTGGTAATGGGTTTGGGATACGCTCTAAATGAAGAACTACGTTTTGACGAACAGGGCAAAATACTGAATCCTTCTTTACGCACCTATCGCATTCCTGCTGCTACCGATGTTCCCCCCATGGAAGTCATCTTAATTGAAAAAGCCGACCCCTATGGCCCTTTTGGTGCTAAAGGTATCGGTGAAATTGGTACTAACTGTACCGCTCCTGCGATCGCCAATGCCGTTGCTAATGCTACTGGATCTAGATTACGCCAGTTACCGATGATTCCAGAGAGAGTATGGATGGCAATGCAAGAAAAGTAATAAGTTGTAGGGTGGGCGAGGAATTAACTATGCAACTGAATAACAATATTTGTTCGTGCCCGCCAAAATTAATACAGTTGCAGTGTAGTTAGCAATCAATAATGAACAATGAGCGATCGCAATTTTTATCAACAGCTAAAAAGTATTTTAGAAACAGAGTCAGTAGTATTAGCAACTATTATTAAGGTATTTGGTTCTGCACCTAGAGAAGTGGGAGCAAAAATGGCTATATGCGCTAATGGTAGCATTATAGGCACGATTGGCGTTGGTGCGGGGGAAGTGAAGGTATTTAAAGAAGCACTGGCTGTATTAAAAACAGGAAAAAAGCAGCTTTTAGAAATCGATTTAACTGGCACCCCT
>CAKZYI010000659.1 GCA_937884735.1 uncultured Pleurocapsa sp. | reverse complement strand
CAATTAACGCTCGCAGAATAGAAAGTATTTTCGGAATCTAAAAAGCACTAATAACATTAATTTTACTACTAGGAAGTGCCTATATCTTTTTAGGTATTATCAATCGTACAGAAGGAATTATCTTAATTGCTTTAATCTACATTGTAAGAGGAGTGCGATCGCCTTTAACTTTGAATTTAATTAATCAACAAGTACCTTCTGCTGTTAGAGCAACAGTACTTTCATTGAGCAGCTTTACTTTTCACTTAGGCTTTGCTGTTTTTGCTCCTGCAATTGCTGCTATCTCCTCCGCTTATTCTTTATCAGTTGCTTTATTTGTTGCTGGTTGGTTTTTCTTAACAGGAGGCTGTTTTTGTTGGTGGAGATATTATCGTCATTCTCAAGTATAGAAGTATAAAATTAGATTGGTCATTGGTTATTGCTAATACTACTTTGTACGGCTGCATATGAATATAATCATGCTTTGGGCAGCGCAACAGTGAATGTTGTTCCTTTCCCCAATTCCGAGGCGACAGTAATTTGTCCTTGGTGAGCATTGATAATTTGCTGACAAAGATACAATCCTAGTCCTTTTCCTGCGCGTCGGTGATTTCCTTGATGGAATCTTTGAAAAATGGTTTTTTGGTCTTGCTTTGATATACCAATACCCGAATCTTCAACCACAATCATAATTTTGGATGGGGTTTGAGTTAAAGAAATTTTTACCGCACCAGTATCGGTAAATTTGATGGCATTACTAATTAAATTGGTGATTACTCGACGTAATTCTAGACGATCTCCTTGAATCTCTGGAATTTGGGAATCAATGCTTGACAGTAACTTAATTTTCTTTTCTATCGCCAAAGACTGTAGTTCAACGACTACATCTTTAACTAATTTTTGCAGATCTACAGAGATAAAACTAAGAGCCTTTTGCCCTAGTTCATATTGATGAGTTTCCAATAACGTATTGAGCATCTCCAACATATTTTGGTTACTGCTGACGATGTTAGATATTGCTTCCTTTTGTTCGCTGTTGACATCGCCAAAAGCTTCTTGACTAATTAGCTCTAGCATTCGGTTTGCAGCCACTAAGGGAGTGCGTAGGTCATGGGTCAAACAAGAAACAAAATTTTCTCTTTGATCGATAGTCTCTTTGAGACGTAACATAGATCTTACCCTGGCTTGTAGTTCGTCTATCTGAAATGGTTTGCGGACAAATTCATCTGCCCCTGCATCCAATCCTTCAACCAGACTAGATTCTTCTCTAGCGGTAACCAACAGTATGGGAATAAAAGGAATACTTGTATCTTCGCGAATACGGCGAGTAACTTCATAACCATCCATTTCAGGCATCATTACATCAAGCAAAATTAGGCTTGGAGGGCTTTGTTTGATATATTTTAGAGCTGTTTCTCCATTATGTGCCAAAACAACTCGATGACCTTCTTGTTCTAAGGCTAACTGAACTAATAATAAATTATCAGGAATATCGTCAACGGCTAGAATATAGTCTTTTTGCAAAGTTTGGGGGACTGACATTACGGAGTAACAAAAAAATTAAATGTTAAACTTAGTATGATAAATTGCTATTTTAAGACTTTGCATCATTCTTACGAGGGATTTCAATTGTAAAGCTTGAACCCCGACTTAATTCGCTCTCTACTGTTATTTTGCCTCCCATCATCTCAATCAAAGATTTGGTAATTGCCAAACCCAATCCTGTTCCTGAATGTTGACGGGTGAAACTTTGGTCTATCTGGCGAAATGCTTGAAATATTTAATCAATATCTGCTGCGGCAATACCAATTCCCGTATCCATTACAGAAATAGCAATTTGATTAGAATCTACTTCCCATGCTTTGACTACTACTTTACCAGTATCGGTAAACTTGATGGCGTTGGAGATTAGATTAATCAAACTCCGTTTGATTAGATTAGAATCTTGGACAATAGAAGCATCTTTGAGATCGATTTCGGTAGTTAAATTAATTTGTTTTTGTAGAGATAAAGACTTCAACTCTTCTACGGT